>CAJXXO010000077.1 GCA_913062655.1 uncultured Bacteroidota bacterium
TGGTTAATAAATCCTTTAACGCCCCTGCCGTGGTGAGCGGATTTCCGAAAGCGTGGCAGGATTGGTTCCCCGATGCGCTTTGTGTGGCAGATGAAGATACCCTTACCCT
Source organism: uncultured Bacteroidota bacterium (assembly GCA_913062655.1). GTDB lineage: Bacteria > Bacteroidota > Bacteroidia > Chitinophagales > S012-47 > CAJXXO01. Next base: position 110 of record CAJXXO010000077.1, read on the forward strand.
TGAAGAAGCCTTTTTTACCGGCCCACATCCGCTCACCATCACTAACGATGACGCAGATAATGCCATATGTCCGGGTTCGGCCGTGCAATTCACCGCAGATGGCTATGCCGATAATTATGCGTGGTTTCTCAATGGAACGCTTGTGCAGAATGGGCCCCCTCATACCTTCTCTTTACCGCTCATCAATCAGGATACATGGGTAATCGGACAGGGTAGTCTGGATGATGGCTGTCTGACGGTACGGGATAGTATTTTCATGGAAGTCTCTCAGCTTAGCGCGCAAGCGCAACAGGATTCCCCGGTGAGTTGTGCTGGCGACAGTAACGGCACGGCCACTATTATCCCCGCCAACGGTATTACCCCTTATCAATTCAGTTGGGCAAATGGCACTACTACGGCTCAAACTACCGGGCTTTCAGCAGGAACCCACCAATATACGGTAACGGATGTGACCGGCTGCGAAACAACCGGCTCGGTAACCATTCAAGCACCTCAACCGCTGCAAGCACAAACCAATCACATTGATCCCATTTGTTTTGGTGGCAGCAACGGTCAGGCCTCTGTAAATGGATCGGGGGGTAATGGTAACTACAGCGCTACGTGGAGCACCGGTGCACAGGGACTGATTGTAAATGGCTTACAAGCCGGCACCTACGAGGTAACCCTTACCGATGCAAAAGGCTGTGCTACGGCAGACTCCGTGGTACTCACAGACCCGGATCCTATCCATGTACAAACAGTTGCCCTGGAACCAGCCGACTGCTATGGCCAGGCTTCAGGGAGTGCTACGGTTACGGCATCGCAAGGCACCAGACCTTACACTTGGCAATGGTCAAACGGAGTAAATGACTCCTCCATCCAACAAGTCGCAGCGGGTACCTATCGTATCACCGTCACGGATGCCAACAATTGCCGGCAGATTGATTCGGTAACCATCACCCAACCAGCCACCTCGCTTACGGTGGCCACGCAAGAAACAGACATTGCTTGTCATGGTGATTCAACCGGTACCGCAACTGTAGCAGCGACTGGGGGTGTAGGTCCTTATACCTATCAATGGTCTAATGGCGCAAATGGCACTACATTATCACAACTGACAGCCGGTACCTTCTATGTGACCATCACCGACCAAAACCAATGCGGAGCACTGGACTCAGTGGTAATTGATCAGCCCGCTCCTATCACCGCGCAAGCTATCACCCAGCAAGATGTTGCCTGCTTTGGTGATTCTACCGGCCAACTGATTGTACAGGCGCAAGGGGGAACCGGCACCTTATCGGCCAATTGGCAAGATGGTACTTCGGGATGGCAACGACAGCAAATCCCGGCCGGGCAATATACCGTCACAATTACGGACCAGAACCAGTGTACGCTTACCGAAAGCTACACCATTGAACAACCGGAAGCGTTGGCGATTCAGACCCTGGCCTTCTCGGATTCCATTTGCAGGGAAACGACCACAGGCATCATTCACATTAGTAGCACTGGAGGACAGGGGACACATAGCTACCAATGGAGCAACGGACAAAGCGGTGATTCCTTGCCTTCGCTAGCAACGGGGCCATACATTGTCACATTGACCGATGGCAATGGATGTACAACCACAGCCAACTACACCATAGCCGCCTTTCCAGAAGTACCGCTTGCTATCGAACCAGGGCAAGATACAGCGGTATGCCCGGGAGAACTGGTGCCCCTCACTGCACTGGGTAGCTTCACGAATCACACTTGGTCCACTGGCGCCAATACACAACAGATTACCGCTAATGCGGGCACCTACTTTGTATCGGCAATAGATCCATATGGCTGCAGAGCTGAAAGTGACACGATTACTATCAATGAACATCCAGTGCCCACAGCGACTAGCATTTCCGGAGAGGACACGGTAGAGGTCAATGAAAATTCATCCTACAGCACTTCCGGTAATACAGGTTCTTCCTACCAATGGCTGGTTTCTGGTGGGCAAATTACCAATGGACAGGGTTCGGCAATTGTCGATATAACCTGGCAGCAATTGGGCTGGCAGGAAATTACCGCTATCGAAACTACTGCTGAAGGCTGCACCGGAGATACCATTCGATTTACCGTATGGGTAGATCGTGTTTCCAGCGTACCACAACCGGCAAACCTGGCCATACAGGTATATCCGAATCCAACCCAAGGGCAGGTTATGCTGGAAGGCTGGCAAGCTCCTGCTTTGATACGCGTGCTGAATGCTACCGGGCAGTTGATCTATCAGACAGAGGTGGCTGACAGCTACCACCAAATCGATCTGGGTGCTGTGGCACAAGGCATGTACTTAATTGAAGTACGGACCAGTGCTGGAGTTTGGAGCAGCAAGATTTTGAAGCAATAATCGCTAGTCGCGTAAGAAGGCCGTCACTTTGTTGAGAAAAGCCTCAGGCGCTTCGGCATGAACCCAGTGGCCGGCATTAGCTATGGTGGCAAACTGGGCATTGGTAAAGAGATCCTTAATCTCAGCTTCGTCTGCTGGCTGAATGTAATCTGACCGCCCCCCCCGGAGAAACAGCACCGGCTTGGTGTATGGCCAGGCCGACTCTATCTCCTCCACAATGGCTTCGTAATTCTTATAAATCGCCTCCAGATTCATTTTCCAGCGAAAGTGGCCCTCTGCATCCCGGGTGAGGTTCTTGAGCAAAAACAACCGTATGGAAGGATCGGTGATGTAGACTTTCATCTTCTCTTCTGCCTCATTTCGACTCTCAACAGATGCAGGTTCAATGGCAAAAAGCGATTTGAAGATTTGATCGTGGCCCCGACCATAGGCTTTGGGTCCAATATCAATAACCGCCAGTTTATCTACCCGCTCAGGGTGGTCAAGGGCAAATTGCATTACCGTTTTACCGCCCATCGAATGACCAATGAAGTGGGCACTTGGAATTTCCAGGTTATCCATTAGCTCACGCAAGTCGGCCGACATCAACTCATAATTCATCTCATCGCTATGGGGTGATTTGCCATGGTTGCGCTGGTCAACGGTAAATACCTTGTAATGGCGCGCCAACTCACGGGCAATAGACTGCCAGTTATCCAAGGATCCCAGCAATCCATGCAAGATGAATAGTGGCTGTCCATTCCCAAATTCCTTATAATTCAATAACATGTCCGGCCTCCCTTATATCACTTTGTAGCAAAGAAAAATGGCTACTTTAGATTCAACATCTTTTTTTATTAACAATGAGACAACCTGTAGCCCTGCCCATTTACGCACAGATTGCCCTGGTATTACTAGGCATCTATCTGTTTTTCCATGGCCTCATTGTAGGCGCTAATATCCTCATCCCATTAGCCTTTGCCTTTTTATTGGCACTACTCCTCTACCCGCTCAATGTGGCCATGGAGAAAGTGCGCATTCCAAGAGCAATAGCGATCATCCTCAGTATGATACTCGTGATCCTGGTACTGGCCGTGGTTTTCTTTTTCATCAGCAATGAGTTTCTCGGGTTCTATGATGAGATACCCGAACTCACTACACGCCTCAATAATACTTTCAACGACCTACAGTTGTTCATTGAGCAAAACTTTAGGGTAAGCCCGGAGGCACAAATCGATTGGATGCAAGAGAAGCTGAACACCTTTTTGGAAGGTAGTGGCGACTTGATTGCCAGCTTTGTATTCACCACTTCTGGCGTGCTTACGCAGATGGGGCTGGTACCGATCTATGCCTTCTTCATTCTCTTTTACCGGGATCTGTTCAAAGACTTCATGTTCAAGGCGACTCCGAGCAAGAACCATGAAAATGTGGCGCTGATTTTGCACAAGGTGCAGAAGGTAATTCAGAATTACCTGGTCGGTCTGTTCACGGTGATCTGCATTATTGCCGTATTGAATGCTACGGCCTTGCTGATCATTGGGGTGGATCACGCAATTTTCTTTGCCCTCCTGGCCGCCATACTCACCATCATTCCCTACATCGGGGTGTTCATCGGGTCCTTTATTCCCGTCATTTACTCACTGGCAATGACGGGTGATATTTGGCAGCCACTGTGGATTTTCCTGGCATTCACGGCTGTACAATCGCTGGAAGGGAACATCATAACCCCCAATATCACCGGCTCAAAGGTGAGCCTCAATCCCCTGGCGGCCATTGTAGCATTGCTGATTGGAGGCGCAGTGTGGGGCATTCCGGGTATGATCATGTTTGTTCCCTTTGCTGCGATGGTTAAGGTCATTTGCGATCATGTAGAGGGGTTGCAGCCCTATGGTATTTTGCTTGGTGTACAGAAAGACCCGGCCACGCGCAGGCAATGGCTCCAATTCACCAATCTGTTGAAGAAGAATTAAAGGGAAGCAGACAGTACCTGCTCTCTTGGCAGGGAGAAATGCCGGGCTACGGCCCATTCATCCTGTGGCTCCGTAAATAAGCCAAATACGGCACTGCCACTCCCACTCATAGCGGCATAGGTGGCCCCCGCTTCGTAGAGTTCCAACTTTATCATTTCCAGGGTGGGGTGCTTAGCAAAGACAGGCCCTTCAAAGTCATTGGTCAGGTAAATTTCCCAGTCTTCCACCGGCATGGCTATCACTTCCTGCAAGGGTTTGGGAGCCGGCTGTGGCGATAGCTGCCCATATGCCCACCCGGTATCTACCGTTACCCCCGGGTAAATTACCACCAAGTGATAGGGCGAAAGGTCAAGGGATAAAGGGGTCAACTGTTCACCGCGTCCTGTTCCAAGGGCCGGCCGATTCTCAATAAAAAAGGGACAGTCACTTCCGAGCTGTGCTGCGTAGGCTTGTAATTGGGCGGTATCAAGGCTAAGTGCAAAATAATCGTTGAGCAGTTGTAGCGCGAAAGCGCCATCGGCAGAGCCTCCGCCCAAACCGGCACCAAAGGGTATCTTTTTCAATAGATGGAGCTGCACCGGAGCCAGGTCATAATCCTGCGCCAGCAATCCATAGGCGCGCCAAACAAGGTTGGTCGTCACAGCGCCATCAATCGACAACCCCTCAATAGAAAGGGCCAGTTTTTCTGCCGGGGTGCACTCAAGGGCATCTTTCCAGGGAATGGGGTAAAACACAGTTTCTATTTCATGATACCCATCGTCCCTTTTGGCGGTCACGTGCAGACCGAGGTTGATCTTGGCATTGGGAAAGGTAATCATAGCCTAGTAAAGTTTACCGCGCTTAACCAAGTAGGGCTGCAGGATCTGCTTGAAGTCCTGGTGGATGTCCGCTTCCACAAAATCAATCTTGTACTGTGCACAACGCAGCTCCAGCGTCTTCTTGAAGGCTTGCATATGCTCCAGGTATTGCTTCTTCACCTGATTGCTTTGCAACCGTACTTTCTCCCCCGTTTCCATATCCACAAAGACATAGGGCCGATTGTCAAAGGCGAAGTCAAGTTCGTGTTTTTTGTCCACCACGTGGAAGAGAATTACTTCGTGCTTGTTGTACTTGAGGTGCTGCAACGCACTGAACAAATCATCCAGCTTTTCACTCGAACCCGAGGTCATGGCCTGGTCGAGCATATCGCTGAAAATGATGACCAGTGATCGCCTGTGCAAGCGATCGGCTATCAGGTGCAGGCTATCCGCTGCCTGTGTAGGCTTGTTCAAGTGCGGCTCATTGATGCGATCCTGCAAATATTGCAGCATCAATTGATAGTGAATGCGCGTAGACCGTGCTTGTGTGTGCTGTTCCAACTGATCACTGAATAGGCTCAGCCCAAAAGCGTCTCGTTGCATGCGCAGCATATACATCAGCGAGGCGGCACTTACCGCAGCGAAACGAATCTTATTGATGGGCGCTTCTCCTTTCGCTCCGGCATTCTCCGGGTAATACATACTACTCGAGGCATCCACCACTATCTGGCAGCGCAGATTGGTCTCTTCCTCGAATTTCTTCACATACATCCTGTCAGTACGGCCATACACCTTCCAGTCTACATTGCGCACACTCTCACCGGGATTGTACAGCCGGTGCTCGGCAAACTCTACAGAAAAGCCGTGGAAGGGGCTCTTGTGCAAACCGATGATAAATCCCTCCACCACTTGCTTGGCCATCAATGAAAGATGGTCAAAGTGATGCAGTTCCTGTAAAGTAATCAGAGATTGATTGGCCATGAACGGACTTTGCCTTCAAGCGCAGAAAAACGGAGAATTATTGTGCTGGGTAATAAAAACCCCGGCCAGGCGACCGGGGCCATAACGTTTTACAAGTGGCTCTTCAGCTTTTCTTCCAACACACTCTTGGAGGCGGCACCCACCTGTTTATCGACTACCTTACCGTCTTTGATGAAAAGAACCGTAGGTATATTGCGGATACCATACTTGATCGCTACGCCCCCATTATCGTCTACATTGACTTTACCAATCACGGCTTTGCCATCATACTCCTGTGCCAGCTCTTCAATAAATGGTGCAATAACCTTGCAAGGTCCACACCAGTCGGCCCAAAAGTCCAATACGGCTACTTTATCCTGATTGATGACCGTCTCTTCGAAGTTGTTATCGGTAATTTCCAATGCCATGTTTATTCGATTTATGGATTCTTAATTTGAATGTCAAAAGTAAACAATGTCTTGTCTATTTAGTTCCGCCCGTTGGTTTGTATCGTGTAGCTGATGCCTTCCACTTTTTCCAGGGCTTGAACGAATTCATTGGTCAGTTCCACCAAGTGTTTCCGGCAAATAAAGTCCACCTCATACTTATCCAGCAGATCGACCACTTTCAAACGTACCGGGGTGGGTCCTTTGTGTTCGGTTAGCACTGTATCCAGTTGATCTACCACCCTCGCATTTACACCCGATAAAGGCATCTCCAGGGTGAGACCGGACGCGTATTTCTCCCGCGCTTCTGCCAGCAACTCCATATTAACCACATTGAATTCATACTCTTCCTCTTCCTTGTATTTCCGTTGTTGGTACTTGCCGATCACCATTACGGGCTGGCCGTCTTCCAGCAGGTGCTGAAGCTTCAGGTAGGTTTCTCCAAACAGGAAAAGCTTGATGCTACCGTGGAAGTCCTCCAATTCGAAAATACCGAAGGGACGTCCTTTCTGCGACACCCGTTTGGCCGGATTCTTGATCATGCCCCCGATCTTAAGCTCCTGATTCTTGCGGCTCTCCACCTCAGTAATAGGTGTACACATCTGATCCAACTCCAGCCGAAACTCATCCAGGGGATGCCCGGAAATATACATGCCCGTCACATCCAACTCCCGGTCAAGCATCTCCGTAAAGGTCCAGGGCTCTCCCTCCGGTATCACCGGCTCATTGACGGTAGCCACCATCACCTCTTCACCGAAGAGGGAGTGCTGATTGGATTGCTGTTGCTGCTGAAACTGGTTACCAAACCGGACGGCACGCTCAATCGTGGTGCCTTCATCGGTAGGTATGAAGTAACGGGAACGGTAGACTTCGAAGGCATCGAAGGCACCGGCCTGGGCCAGTGATTCGAGTGCTTTTTTATTGACCGACCGCAGATTGACGCGCTTGGTAAGGTCAAACAGATTGGCGTAGGGGCCATGTGCTTCGCGCTCGGCTATGATCGCCTCTACCGCACTGGTGCCTACACCTTTGATGCCCGCCATGGCATACCGGATTTCTCCCTTGTCGTTAACGGTAAAGTTGAGCGCTGATTCATTGATATCTGGTCCCAGTGTCGTTATGCCCATGCGCTTACACTCGGCCAGGAAGAAGTTCAGCTTCTTAATGTCGTTCATGTTGTGGGTAAGGACAGAGGCCATGTATTCGGCCGGATAATTGGCCTTCAGGTAGGCGGTCTGAAAGGCCAGCACCGTATAGGCAGCCGAATGCGAACGGTTGAAGCCATAGGCGGCAAACTTTTCCATGATGCCGAATATCTCTTCGGCTTTTTGCTTATCGATGTTTCGCTCAGCGGCCCCTTCTACGAATTCCGATTTCATGGCCTGCATCACATCCATCTTCTTCTTGCCCATCGCTCGCCTGAGGATGTCTGCTTTGCCCAAGCTAAAGCCCCCGATGAGCTGTGCGCACTGCATGATCTGCTCCTGGTACACCATGATGCCGTAGGTGGGTTGCAATAGCTCTTCGAGTAGTTCATGAGGGTACTCGGTAGGTTCCAGCCCATGCTTTCGCTTGATGAACGTCTCGATGTATTGCATGGGGCCGGGTCGGTAGAGGGCATTCATGGCGATGAGGTCCTCAATGGTGGTAGGCTTGAGTTCCTTCAGGTGCTTACGCATGCCATCCGACTCAAACTGAAAGGTGGCAATGGTGTCGCCTTTTTGGTAGAGCGCCAGCGTGGCCGGATCATCAAGCGGTATATCATCCGTATTGATTTGTACGCCATAATTCTGCTCCACCAGGTCACAAGCATCTTTGATAATGGATAGGGTCTTCAGCCCCAAAAAATCCATCTTCAGCATGCCGGCATCTTCGATGTATTTGCCCTCAAATTGCGTAACGAAGAGATCAGCATCGGCTGCTGTGCAGACGGGAATATACTCGGTAAGGTCATCCGGGGCGATGATCACACCGGCTGCGTGGATACCCCGCTGCCGTACCGAGCCCTCCAGCTTTTCCGCCAGTTGTAATACTTGACCCGGCTCAGAATTTACATTCTCCCGAATGTCTTGCAGTTCCTTATTCTCATCAAAGGCCTTCTTCAGGTTGACCCCCGGACCATCTGGCACCATCTTCGCCAATTTATCGGTATCGCCCAGTGGATACTGGAGCACTCTACCGACATCCCGAATAGAGCTTTTGGCAGCCATGGTACCATAGGTAATGATCTGCGCCACTTGATTTTTACCATACTTCTCTATCACGTAGTCGATCACCCGCTGGCGGTTGGCATCGTCAAAGTCGATATCGATATCCGGCATGGAGACCCGCTCCGGGTTGAGGAAGCGTTCGAAGAGCAGGTTGTATTTGATCGGGTCAATATTGGTGATGCCGATGGCGTAGGCAATGGCGGAGCCTGCAGCAGATCCGCGCCCCGGCCCTACCAGTACGCCTCGTTCTTTGGCCGCTTTTACAAAATCCTGTACAATAAGGAAGTAGCCGGCAAAGCCCATTTCTTTAATGATCTTCAGTTCATATTCCAGCCGTTCTACCACCTGCTGGTCAAACTGCTCAAATCGCTGTTTGGCCCGCTCCAGGGTGATGTGTTTCAGGTAGTCCCACTGATCGGTAAATCCATCAGGCAAGGTATAATTGGGCAACAGAATATCCCGCTTCAGATCGGGTGTGTCGATCTTTTCAAAGATCTCCATCGATGTGTCGATAGATTGTGGCACATCTTTGAACAGCTCGGCCATCTCATGGCTGGTTTTGAAATAGAATTGGTCATTCTCAAAACCGAATCGCTTTTTATTATTGTTGGCCTCCAAGGCCTGTAACGCTTGTCGAACAGCCGGATCATTACCATGGGTCCGGGCCAGCTTATTCAGGTCTTCATAATACCATTTGCCATTCATTTGCAAACGTACCTGCTGGGAATCGCGCTCGCCCACCGGTACGCTCTGAAAGTCACCGGTGTTGACACAAAGCAAAATATCATGTGCCAGCCAATCCTCCTGCTCCACATAGTGCGAGTCATTGGTGGCCACTACTTTCACATTGTGTTTCTGCGCCATTTGCAACAGAAACCGGTTTACCCCTTCCTGGTCAATGCCACACAGGTGATGCCGTTGCAACTCGATGTAATAGTCTTCTCCAAACAGGTCGAGCCACTCCAGAAACACCCGTTCTGCCTCT
>CAJXXO010000078.1 GCA_913062655.1 uncultured Bacteroidota bacterium
CAAATCCTTTACCAATTCCAAAACAACAGACCGTAATGGCAGACAATAAATATTGGTTAGGTCTTGAAGAGTATCGTCAAGACGCAGAAGTAGAGCAAAGACGGCAAAATGAATTCCCCGAGGAATTGCCCCTGTTGGATATGGTCCAGGACGAGGCCGGTAATGTACCGACCAAGCGTAGGGACTTTTTGAAGTACATGGGTTTTAGCCTTACTGCGGCAACCTTGGCTAGCTGTGAGATGCCGGTGCGTAAGGCCATTCCTTATGTATTTGCTCCGGAGGAAACGAAGCCGGGTATTGCCACTTATTATGCTTCTACCTTTGCTGACGGTAGCGATTATGCGAGCATTCTGGTGAAAACCCGCGATGGCCGCCCTATCAAGATAGAAGGGAACCCGCAGAGCAGCCTCACCAAAGGCGGCACCACTGCCCGGGTGCAGGGCGCAGTGTTGAGCTTGTACGATACCAACCGTAAGCAGTATCCTACATTTGACGGCAAGCGTCAGAGTTGGTTCCAGATGGACGATGCTATTTTGAGTCGTTTGCGTTTGGTAGCCGGTCAAGGTCGTCAGATCGTGATATTGACCAACTCTATTGTTTCACCTTCTACCAAGCAATTGATTAAAGACTTTGCCGGTAAGTATGGCTCTGTAAAGCACGTAGCATACGATCCGGTATCTTACAGCGGCCTGTTGGCGGCTAATGAGCAAAGCTTTGGAAAGCGGGCCTTACCTCACTATCGCCTGGATGAGGCGAAGGTAATTGTTGGTTTCAATGCCGACTTTCTGGGCACGTGGCTGGCGCCTTCTCAGTTTGCCCCGCAGTACGCGAAGCATCGCAAGCCCAAGGGTGAAAATCCTGAGATGTCGCGCCACATTCAGTTTGAGTCCAGCATGACCATTACGGGGGCGGCAGCAGATGTACGCCACGCTATGAAGCCTACACAGGTGCGGTTGGCCCTGCTCCATTTGTACAACCATCTGGCGAACAAGATGGGAGCACCGGTAATCTCCGGCCTGGCGAAGCACGCCAAGCAAGAGCAAATTAAGCAGGTAGCTGACGAATTGATGCGCCATCAGGGCCAGTCATTGGTTGTGTCCGGTGGAAACGATAAAAATGAGCAATTGATCGTGAACGCGATCAACGATATGCTCGGCAACTACGGTAAAACCCTGGATTGGGCGCATGAAGCCTACTACAAGCAAGGGGATGAAGCTGCACTGGCCAAATTGATCAAGGACATGGACAATGGCCAGGTCGGAGCAATCATTATCCACGATTGCAACCCGGTATACGATAATCCGCTTGGTGACGCCTTTAAAGATGCCGTCTCTAAGGTGAATATGCGTATATCTACAGCTACAGCGCACAATGAAACAGATGAGGTGGTGCAGTATGAAGCCCCTACGCATCATTTCCTGGAGTCGTGGACCGATGCAGAGCCGGTGCGCTACCACTATTCGCTGGGGCAGCCAGCAATCCGCAACATATTTGATACGCGTCAATTCGAGGATAGCTTGATGATATGGATGCAGGATAGTCTCAATGAAGACGATTATGCCGATGGGGCTGGTATGGCGCAGACCTCAAACGATGGGAAGGATGCCCTGCCGAGAAAGCCCTACCGCAGCAAGTTTTACGATTATATACGTGGATACTGGGAGCAAAATGTATTCCCACTGCAGAGCAAATTCGCCTCTTTCCAGGCTTTCTGGGATAAGGCGTTGCATGATGGAGTGTTTGAAGCCACCGCCCCGGCCAATGAAGAAATACGGGTCTTTAGTGGCGATGTAGCCGGTGCCAGTGCCAAGGTGATTGAATCTACTAAAGGTGGTGAAGGATATGAGGTTGTATTTTATGAGAAAGTAGCCATCGGCAATGGCCAGCATGCAGATAATCCGTGGCTGCAGGAAATGCCCGACCCTATCACAAAAGCTACCTGGGACAACTACATTTTGATGTCGGTGGCGGATGGCGATGAAGCCGGTATCGACCATAAAGACACCGGACGGGTGTACACCCTGACGGTAAATGGCCAGTCCGTTAGCCTACCGGTTATTGTGCAGCCAGGTTTAGCAAAAGGCACCTTGGCTGTAGCCCTAGGGTATGGTCGCACCAAATCTGGAAAAGCGGGCCAGGATATTGGTAAGAATGTGTATCCGATGATCGGGTTGAAGGAGGGCTTAATGCAGTATACGGCCACAGGCGCTACTGCTGAAGCAACCGGTGATCGTCACCCGATTGCGCAAACGCAAACGCACCACGTTATCAATTCTGAAGGTAACCTGGACCAGCGTACGGTGATTAAGGAAGGTATTTTGCCCACCATCGAGCATACCATCCATGAGATACACGAGATGCGGCATGAGTTTCAGCATCTCAACGAGCAAACGCTCTATCCCGGTCACGAAGAGGAATATGCACGAGGACATCACTGGAAGATGTCTATCGACTTGAATACCTGTATTGGTTGCGGGGCTTGTACCATTGCCTGTCAGGCGGAGAACAATGTACCGGTTGTCGGTAAGGAAGAGGTGATTCGTGTGCACGAAATGCACTGGATTCGTATCGACCGCTATTATACAGGGGAAGATTTGGAGAACCCGGATGTGGTATTCCAACCCATGATGTGTCAGCACTGCGATAATGCACCTTGTGAGAATGTTTGTCCGGTAGCGGCCACCAACCACAGCACGGAGGGGCTCAACCAAATGGCCTACAACCGCTGTATCGGTACACGCTATTGTGCAAACAACTGTCCGTACAAGGTGCGTAGATTCAACTGGTACGATTACTGGGGTGCAGACAGCTTCCCGGCCAATGAGTTGGATGACTACGATATGACCAGCGATTTGACACGCATGGTATTGAACCCGGATGTGACGGTTCGCTCAAGAGGGGTAATGGAAAAGTGCTCTTTCTGCGTACAGCGCTTGCAGGAAGGTAAGTTGGCTGCGAAGAAAGAAGGACGGAAGTTGCAGGATAGTGATATTCAAACCGCTTGTATGCAAGCATGTCCGACACACGCCATCACTTTTGGTGACATCAACAATACCGATAGCGAGGTATATGATGCGCTGGAAAACGATGGTCGTACCTTCTACGTGATCGAAGAGGTAAACACACGTCCGGCTGTAGGCTACCAAGCTAAGATCCGTAATCGCTCGGCTGAGGAAAATGCCGCGCGCAGAGGAATTGCCGTTGAGGCACATCACGATGAAGAACACAACGCTTAATCTGAAAAACTAAGAGGATGTTCGTATCTCCTATCAGAGAGCCATTAATTACCGGTAACAAGGATTACCACCAAATTACCGAGGACATCGCCCGCCCGACCGAAGGTCGTCCGCAGATCGGATGGATCATTGGGATGGGTATTGCACAAGTAGCGTTGCTGCTGGGTGTATTTATGATGTTGTGGACCATTTGGTACGGTATCGGTACCTGGAACCTGAACCGGACAGTTGGCTGGGGTTGGGATATCACCAACTTTGTATGGTGGATCGGTATTGGTCACGCTGGTACGCTGATCTCTGCGATCTTGCTTCTTTTCCGTCAAAAGTGGCGGACCGGGGTAAACCGTGCAGCAGAGGCGATGACCATTTTTGCGGTGCTTTGCGCTGCGTTGTATCCGGGTATTCACATGGGTCGTCTTTGGGTGCCTTTTTACATTTTCCCGTATCCCAACACCCGTGCGGTATGGCCCAACTTTGACTCGCCACTGCTGTGGGACGTATTTGCCATTTCTACCTATTTCACGGTATCGTTGCTGTTTTGGTACATCGGTTTGATACCTGATCTGGCCACCCTGCGTGATCGGGCGAAGTCTACCCTAAGAAAGAACATCTACAAAGCGCTTAGCTTTGGTTGGCGTGGTTCTGCCAAGCAGTGGCAGCGATTTGAGTCTATCTCATTGGTATTGGCCGGTCTGGCTACGCCACTGGTACTCTCCGTGCACACCATTGTATCGTTTGACTTTGCCACATCGGTTATACCAGGTTGGCACACCACCATCTTCCCGCCTTACTTCGTTGCGGGCGCGATCTTCTCCGGGTTTGCTATGGTGTTGACACTAATGATCATTACCCGGAAGATTCTACACCTGGAGGACTATATTACGATCGGTCACATCGAGTCGATGAATAAGGTGATTATCCTGACCGGTTCTATTGTAGGTATCGCCTACACCACCGAGTTGTTTGTGGCGTGGTATTCTGGCAATATTTACGAACAGTATGCTTTCTTGAATCGAGCTATGGGGCCTTATGCCTGGGCCTACTGGATCATGATGACGTGTAACGTGTTCTCCCCCCAATTGATGTGGATCAAGAAATTGCGTAGAAACCTGGTAGCGACCTTCATATTGTCGATTATCATCAATATTGGAATGTGGTTTGAGCGTTTCGTAATTATCGTTACTTCGCTCCACCGCGACTTCCTGCCTTCCAGCTGGACCTATTATGTGCCTACTTTCGTAGAGGTGGGTATCTTCATCGGTACGCTGGGCATCTTCTTTACGCTGTTCTTGCTGTTTGCCCGTACATTCCCGGTAATTGCTATTGCCGAGGTGAAGAGTATTTGGCGTACTTCCAGCAATCAGGCGATTGAAAAGTTCCAGCAACAGGAAGAAGCAGAAGCCGCTGCTGAAAAAGAAACGGCTACCGTTTAACCCAACTTGGATAACGAATAGAGCTTATGGCTACAAAGAAATATTTACTGGGCATCTTTGACGATGAGATCACGCTGATGAAAGCGGTAAAAGGTGTTCGTGCGGCCGGTACAAAGATCTATGATGTGTACACCCCTTTTCCTGTGCACGGATTAGATGATGCTATGGGGCTCCGTCATACACGTCTGCACACGGCAGGATTTCTGTTTGGTGCCACGGGTGTGCTGCTGATGTTCTTGTACATCACCTGGATCAACACGGTAAATTATCCCATCATTGTGGGGGGTAAGCCTTATTTCGCACTTCCCGCCTACATTCCGGTATTGTTTGAGATAACCGTACTCTCTGCTTCAGTGGGCATGGTGATTGCCTATTTTGTCAGAAATGGTTTGTCGCCCATCCGGCAGGAGCCACCGCTAGATTCGCGTGCTACCGACCACAAATTTGTAGTAGCTTTTGATGCAGAGGAGTTGTCGGGAGAGATGGACAACGTGAAGGAGTTATTGGCAGAACACGGTGCCAGCGAAATCAATGAAAAAGAAATTGACTAAACGAACGATGATGCTAAAGCATATCATACGTACCAGTTTCATGGCCTTAGTAGGTGCAGCTATAGTGACTAGTTGCGATACCAGTCCAGACCACCCGGGGTATATCTACTTCCCGGATATGACGTACAGCCAGGCCTATGAGACCATGACACCCAATGAGTTGTTAGCTGACAGCCAAACCCAGCAACTAGCGGTTTATGGCGCTATCCCCCGTGGCTTTCAACCGTTTCACTATGAAAACAACATCACCGACTACGCTCGGTCTGCCGAAGAGTTAACCAACCCGATTGAAGCCTCTGAAGAGACCATCGAGGAAGGCAAATACTTCTATGATATCTATTGTGCCATTTGCCACGGTGAAGGAGGAGAAGGCAATGGCCATATTGTTGAGTTAGAGAAATTTCCTGCTCCCCCTTCTTACTTCAATGACTACATGCTGGCTCTGGAAGATGGAAAGATGTTCTTTTCCATTCATTATGGAAAAGGTTTGATGGGGTCCTATGCCAGTCAACTGACCCAAGAGGAGCGCTGGAAGGTGATAACTTACATCAACCATTTACAAGACGAATACGTAGGTGCTGATGCGGAAGAGGCACCAGCGGATACAACCGAATCTACCGAGGCGGCAGCAGAGGCTGAAGCAACGGCCATGATCAATTAAACCCAAAAGTGACACTAATGAATATGTCCGAACATTTTCAATTCACATCCGGCCAAAAACGCAACGCCTTCATTTTAATGGGCATTGGCGCATTGACCTTGGTGATTGGCATTATCATGGCGCTGAGTGGCAACCACACGATGCAGGAGAAGATATGGACCGGTATTCTTACGAATAACATGTTCTTCCTCGGTTTGTCATTGGCGGGCTTATTCTTTATTGCCGTCAATTACATCGGATATGGGGGTTGGTATGTGACTGTCAAACGCATTCCGGAAGCGATGAGCATGTTCATACCCTACATGGGTGTGGGGATGCTGGTAATTCTCATTGGTCTTTGGGCCCACTGGCATCACATCTACCACTGGGCTGCCGAAGGTATTGCAGACCCCAATAGCCCAAACTACGATAGGTTGATTGCGGGAAAGGTGAGCTACCTGAACAAACCCTTCTTCACCATTCGTATCATCGCTTATTTTGCCATATGGACCTTTTTCGCTTATTCGCTGCGTAGGTTATCTATACAGGAAGACCAACTGGGGGGCGTCTCGCAATACAATAAGAGCAAGGTATTGGCTGCTGTATTCCTGATTTTCTTCGGTATTACCAGTTCTTCCATGTCTTGGGATTTCGTTATGTCTATTGATTCTCACTGGTACTCTACCTTGTTTGGTTGGTATACCTTCTCCACTTTGTTTGTGTCAGGTATAGCCGCCATTATCCTGTTTACCATATTCCTAAAGAGTAAGGGCTATTTGCCGCAGGTGAATCAGGAACACTTGCACGATTTGGGTAAGTTCATGTTTGCCTTCAGCGTATTCTGGGCTTACTTGTGGTTCAGCCAGTTTATGTTGATCTGGTATGCCAATATTGGTGAAGCGACCGCCTACTTTAAGGCTAGGCTGGACCATTACCCGTTCCTATTCTACATGATTTTGGTTATCAACTTTGTAGTACCGTTTTTCGCCTTGATGACAAGAAACTCAAAGCGTCAGATGGGAACCTTAGCTACCATTGCTGTCATTGTACTCATCGGTCACTGGTTTGACTATTTCCTGATGATTATACCCGGTGCTACCGGTAATGAGGCCTCTTTTGGAATTTTTGAAATTGGCTTAACAATCGGCTATGCTGGCTTGTTCCTGTTTGTAGTTCTTAAGGAGTTAACCAAGACGAGTCTGGTAGCTGCGAAGCACCCATTTTTCAAAGAAAGTTTGGAGCACCACACATAAAAATTTGCTAGATAATGACTGGAGTTCTTATAGCCTTAGCCGCACTCTTGGTATTTGTCGTGCTGATACAGATTGCACGGACCAGCGAATTAGTGTCCTTTATCAAGGGCGAAGAAAATACAGAGCGCAATAGTCGTTTCCAGGGTGCCATGTTAATGGTATTCATGGTAGTTGGCTTGGTCGCTACCGTTTGGTCTGTGTTTTACTTTCAGGATCGGTTTCTTCCGGAAAGTGCTTCCGAGCATGGATCCCTGATTGACAGCATGTTTAATACTACCTTGCTGTTTACTGGAATCGTATTCTTCATCACGCAAATCCTGCTCTTTTATTTTTCCTGGAAATATGCGGAACGCAAGGGGCGTAAAGCTTACTACTATCCGGAGAATAATAAGCTTGAGCTGGCTTGGACCATCGTGCCTGCCATCGTTTTGACATTCCTGGTGGTGCAGGGTTTGACCAGTTGGTACTCTATCACCGGTGATGCACCGGAAGAGCGCATTGAATTTGAGGCCACCGGCAAACAATTTGCCTGGATTATTCGCTATCCTGGTATGGATGGTGAACTGGGCGAACTGGCCCCTAAGAGTGAGGTGAGTCCTACAAACGAGGTGGGTATCAACTGGGAGGATCCCAGAGCTAAGGATGATTTTATCGCGAATGATATTGTGATACCGGTAAATACGCCAGTAAGGGTGAACATCAACGCATTGGATGTACTCCACTCATTCTTTTTGCCGCATTTCCGCGTTAAGATGGATGCCGTGCCGGGTACTCCTACATCGTTTTGGTTTACACCAACCATTACTACAGCAGAGATGCGTGAGCGTACGGACAACCCTGACTTTGATTACGAATTGGCCTGTGCCGAGATCTGTGGTAGAGGACACAGCTCTATGCGAAAGATCGTGAAGGTCGTACCAATGGAAGAGTATGAGGCATGGGTTGCCGAACAAACGCCTTACTCCGAGTTGGTAGGGGCATATGAGAACCCGGAATCTGAAGAAAGTACAACTGCCCAAGTGGTAGAAAATGATAACCAAACCACCCAAACCGCTGAGCTTTAAGCTCGAGGCTATATTGCAGAGTCTTTTTTTAAAAACACAGCATTTATGAGCGAGTCTCAAGTTGTATTGCCACAAGAAGAACAACAGCATGCTGATCAGCATCATCATGAGGAGCACCATCATGAGGAGACGTTCATCAGCAAGTATATCTTCAGCATGGACCACAAAATGATCGCCAAGCAGTTTTTGCTTACGGGTATGATCTGGGCGTTTATTGGTGGTTTGATGTCGGTAATTTTTCGTCTTCAGTTGGGTTTCCCGGAAGCTGATGTAAGCTTTTTGGAGCCATTGATGGGACGTTGGTTGACCCCTGACGGTAAGATCGATCCTGATTTTTACAACGCATTGATTACCATGCACGGAACCATACTGGTTTTCTTCGTGCTCACAGCGGGTTTGAGTGGTACCTTCGCCAACTTCCTTATTCCACTGCAGGTAGGCGCGCGTGATATGGCTTCGCCTTTCATGAATATGCTATCCTTTTGGCTGTTTGTGTTGGCTTCCGTCATTATGCTTGCCTCTCTCTTTGTACCAGACGGACCGGCTGCGGGTGGTTGGACCGCCTATCCGCCCCTGAGTTACCTGCAGGGATCGGGTATGACGCTTTGGCTATTGAGTTTGACAGTATTTGTGGCATCGACTCTGATTGGTGGTCTGAATTATATTACCACTATCCTGAACATGCGTACCAAAGGTATGGGCATGTTTAAGATGCCTTTGACGGTTTGGGCATTGTTTTTTACCGCCATTATCGGCTTGCTGTCTTTCCCGGTATTGGTAGCCGGTTTTGTGTTATTGATATTTGATCGTTCACTAGGTACCAGCTTTTACCTATCCGACCTGGTTGTAGCCGGAGAGTTCATCGACAAAGGCTCTGGAAGCCCGATTCTGTATGAGCACTTGTTCTGGTTCCTGGGTCACCCTGAAGTGTATATTGTGGTATTGCCTGCCATGGGTATTGTAAGTGAGGTGTTATCTGTCAATTCGCGAAAGCCCGTATTTGGTTATCGTGCTATGATTTATTCTATCCTCGCCATTACCATTTTATCTTTCCTGGTTTGGGCACACCATATGTTCGTTTCGGGTTTGAATCCGTTTGTGGGTTCCATCTTTGTACTCTTCACCTTGATGATTGCCGTACCATCTGCCATTAAGGTGTTCAATTGGTTGACCACTATTTGGCGCGGAAATTTGCGACTCAATCCGCAGATGCTATTCTCCATCGGGTTCGTCTCCTTATTCATCTCTGGTGGTTTGACAGGTATTTTCCTGGGTAACTCTACGATTGATATACAGTTGCACGACACTTACTTTGTGGTGGCTCACTTTCACATTGTGATGGGTGTGGCAGCATTTTTCGGCATGTTTGCCGGTATATATCACTGGTTCCCTAAGATGTTTGGCCGGTATATGAATCGATCAATGGGGTACGTCCACTTCTGGTCTACATTGATCGGTGCCTACCTCATTTTCTGGCCTATGCACTATTTGGGTATGGCCGGTGTCCCTCGTAGGTATCCTACTTTCGACACCTTTGATGCCTTTAGCCAATTTTCAGGGATGAATGCGTTTATCTCAGTTGCGGCTATTCT
>CAJXXO010000079.1 GCA_913062655.1 uncultured Bacteroidota bacterium
TTGAAAATATCAAAGGAGCAGAAAGACTCAAAAGTTTATACGCAGACTTTAAAGAAATAGACGACGGATCGCATTATCAACTTACACCCAGTGTAATAGAGTACCATGACTATCTAATTAAATTAGCCAACGATCCTTACAGACGTCATTTGATCAAAGCCCATTTATATGTGAGACACATGGGGGATCTCAACGGTGGACAGACCATCAAGCGTCAAGTAGAACACCTAAGTTCAGGCACTTTTTATGATTTTGATAATTTAGTAAGTAACACCGCATTTTTTAATGGCACGCCACACTTTACCTTTAATACAACTGGTGGATATGAGGCAAAATCACTCGATGTTTCTTCGTTATCTGGAGAACTAAATGTAGCCTTTAGGTTTACATTTAAGTCAGATAGGAATGATGCAGACGAAGGTGTGGCCATTGACGATTTCACCCTTACTGGCCCCTTCAATGCGCCTGATGGTCAGGTCGTCATCAGCCAGTACCGCGATGGCACCAATAAAGGCCTGGAGCTTTGGAATATCTCCGATCAGGATATCGACCTGGCCAAGACACCCATTCAGATCTACCGATACAACAATGGTGCTACCTCACCAACGCTAGAAGTAGAGCTGACCTCGGGTATTTTTGCTGCCGGTGATGTAGCGGTAATTGGCAACAGCAGCCTGCAGACTTACATGACCACCTACCATCCAACGGTCCCCTTCACCTTGCACAATTTTTCCTTTACTGGTGATGATGCCATTGAGGTGGTATGGGACGGTTACCGCAATGACGTGCTGGGAGAGATAGGTGTCGATCCGGGTAGCGGTTGGTCTGGTCGTGGCGTAAGTACCAACAATCAGCACCTGGTTTTACAGCCTCAGATCTTTGCGGCCGATACCAATGGTTGGTCGGATCCCAGTCTGCGCTTCCGCGAAAAGACAACGGGCACTACCTGGTCGGAATTTGGTTTGCCTCCGGCTTCAGTATACACCCAATCCGCCTGGACCTACAGTGCACCTGATGCTAATAGCGACTCGATCAACTTCCACCTGCTGGATGGCTCCTTTGCCCACAGTGGCGACCTGGGTATGCAACACTTGTATGTCTCCAATCCAGCCACCTTTACACTGAACAGCGGTACATTGACGCTTACCGGTGATTTTGAAAACCAATCTACACCGGTGGTGATCGAAGAGAATGCCTCCCTGTTGATGACCGATGGGAATGCCACGGTGACTGGGGACATCACCACCAAACGGACCGGTACGCAATATTCCAACATCTTCAACTATTGGAGTACACCTGTGAGTGGCGTGACCTACAACGATGTCTGGAATAACTTCAGCGGCTTCAATAGTGGCGATTTGTATCTCTTTGATGGTAGTGGTCAGCAATGGACCTCTCCAACAACGGGAAGTAATATTCCTATTGGTCGAGGTATTGCTATGACGGGCCTTATTGCTGGAGGCACTAATCAACGCCAATTTACCGGCACACCCAACAATGGTGACATCAACGTAACGGTCCACAATACAGGTGGTGCAGGCGGAGATAATGACTACAACCTTATTGGCAATCCATACCCCTCTGCCGTTGACGCCATTGCCTTTTTAACAGACCCGGACAATAGCGAACTCGTGGGTTCTATCTGGTACTGGGATCGTGATTTAACCGGTACCCATTCTACAGTTGATTATGCCCAATGGACATTGACTGGTGGGTTGTGTCCTTCGGGATGCAGTGGCGCAACCGGCTCGCTGGTGCCTGATCAATACATACCGGCCATGCAAGGCTTTATGTCGGAAACCGATAATGCTGGTGACGGCACGGTGGTCTTCAAAAACAGCCATCGGGTAGCGGGCAATAACAACAAATTCTTTAAGCAAGCGCCTGTTGATCGTATGTGGTTGTCTGCCCGGCATGAAAGTGGCCCGGCCAATGGTATTTTGATTGGATTCACCCCTGATGCTACTAATGACTACGATCGCATGTATGATGGCCGCAAGTTGAGTGGTAATGCGGATATCTCTTTCTACACACTGCTGGATGATGAACCCTTTGCCATTCAGGGCAGGAGCAACCAGGCTACCCGGCATGTTATTCCGCTAGGCCTGAGAGCCGGCAGGGTGGGACAATACACCATCCAGCTCGATACGATGGATAACATCAGCGCGCTGACACAGGTCCACCTGGAGCATATCCCTACAGGGGCACGATACGACCTGCGTAAGGGCGGCTACACCCTGACCGTGCAAGATGCCGGAACGGTGATCACAGACTACCAGTTGGTCATCAACGGCACCATAACCTCCCAGCGACCGGGTGACATACCGACCATTCAGTACATCCGCGGACAGCAGGAAATGGTGCTATGGCTTAACCAATCCACCCCAATTGATCAGTTGGAGGTCTATGACGTGCAAGGGCGACTGATTTACCGTTCGCAGTCGGCTAACCTGAGCCGCCTGGTGGTGCCGATGCAACAACAGGCCAGTGGGATCTACTTTGTGCATGTAACCGCAGAAGGAAGCACCTATACCCGCAAAGTGTTCTACTAATCTTGTTAGTTTTGGTACACACCAAAACGAGCAGATAATGGCGGAGCAGTGGACCTTGTCGAAGGAAGAATTGGAATCGTGGGGCGCCTCTACGGAGGAGGCAGCAGAGATAATAGCGGTGGTGGAGCGGCACATGAAAAAAGGCCCGGAAGAGGTGTGGTATGTGCTCACCAGTGAGGTGCTACATCCGGATATGCCCGCTCAGCTACACCAACAGCTATTTCAAACCCTCTACCAACAAGATGAGAAATTCAGTGACGGTCCCTTCGCCTGGTGGCCTTCCAAGGGCTTGGTGGCGGATGCCAATGTCACTCGCTTGCAGGAAAAGCTGCACCTTAAGACCTATTACGACTTCTTTGCCTGGAGGGTCAACCAGAAGGTGGGGTTTTGGCAACTGATGATCGACACGCTTGGTATTCCTTTCAAACACGCACCTTCAGCAGTGCTGCAGGCTAATCATGTGGAACAGCCCAATTGGTTGCCTGACGCACAACTCAATATCGCAGATGCTTGCTTTCAGCATGATCCCAATGCCATTGCGATCGTGTATGGTACGGAGGCTGGCGAGCAGGGACAATGGACCTATGCGGAGCTGGAAGCCTATACCAACCGCGTGGCCAATGGGCTGGCCGCTATTGGGTTTGGGAAAGGCGATACAGCCGCTATCGATATGCCCATGACGGCCGAAGCGGTAGCCATTTACCTGGGCATTGTTAAGGTAGGCGGGGCCGTGGTTTCCATTGCCGATAGCCTGGCCCCGGCAGAGGTAGATAAGCGGCTTCGAATAGCTGAGGCAAAACTCATCTTTACACAGGATGTGCTGCTACGTGGCAGCAAGTCGTTACCCATGTACGAGAAACTCTGTACCATTGAGCTGCCACAAGCGGTAGTACTACCTGCAACTGACAAGCTCTCCGTTTCTCTACGAGAAAGTGACCTGTCGTGGCCCGATTTTTTGTCTGATCAGGCCGGGTTTGAGGCCGTAGCCATGCAGCCGGATGACTTGTGCAATATCCTCTTCTCCTCCGGTACGACAGGCGACCCCAAAGCCATTCCCTGGACGCAAACCACACCGATTAAATGCGCCTCGGATGGCTATATCCATCACAACATCAAAACCGATGATGTGGTCGCCTGGCCGACCAACATTGGTTGGATGATGGGCCCTTGGCTGATCTTTGCCAGCCTTATCAATAAGGCCACGATCGGCTTGTTTTATGGTGCCCCGACCGGACGACCTTTTGGTGAGTTTGTCCAGAATGCCAAAGTCAATATGCTGGGCGTGGTACCGAGTATGGTAAAGCGCTGGCTGGAAACCGACTGCATGAATGGCCTCGACTGGTCGGCCATAAAAGTCTACAGCTCCACCGGTGAAAGCTCTAACCCACAGGATTACTTGTGGCTTATGGCCCGGGCCGGTTACAAGCCAGTGATTGAGTATTGCGGAGGAACCGAGATCGGTGGGGGCTACTTTACCGGTACGGTAGTGCAACCGGCTTCTCCTGCCACCTTCAGCACCTGTGCCTGCGGCATGGATGTGATGGTGCTGGATGAGAACGGACCGGCCGATAAGGGAGAATTGTACCTGTTGCCGCCAAGTATGGGGTTGTCCACCCGGTTATTGAACAAAGACCACCACGACATATACTTTGCCGACTGTCCTGCTCCTCAAGCCGATTGGGAAAGTGCCAGCGGCCTACCCATTGGTCCACAATTTGATCATCTGGGTATCGCTCCACAGTTGAGACGACACGGTGACGAGGTGGAGATTCTACCCACCGGCTATTTCCGGGCGCATGGACGAGCCGATGATACGATGAACCTGGGCGGTATCAAGACCAGCTCGGTGGAAATCGAGCGTTTGCTCGATGTATTGTCAGGCGTAAAAGAGACCGCTGCTATCGCTGTGGCTGGCAAGGGAGGCGGTCCGAGCCAGTTGGTCGTATATACAGTCCTGAAAGCGGGCGCTGAGGTGGGCCGGGAAGAATTGCAGCAATCCTTTCAGCAAGCGATCAAAGCCCAACTCAATCCCTTATTTAAAGTGCACGATGTTGTCATTACATCGTCATTACCACGTACCGCCAGCAACAAGGTGATGAGAAGGGTGTTACGAGAGGAATACCAGAATGAGCACGCATGAGCAAAGAGTTTGAACGGAAGTTTGTATTGAAAGAGTGGCCGGAAGCCATTCATTTTTCCAAACGGATAAGCATACGGCAAGGTTATTTGGCGATTGATGGCCACAATGAGGTGCGCATCCGCGAAGCGGGGCACGTCTACATGTTCACGGTGAAGTCACTGGAGATGCAGGGCCGCGAGGAGGTCGATATTACCATCGATCGCAATCGATTCCACCAACTGTGGTCCATGACGGACCATAGAAGGATACGTAAGGTGCGTCATATTGCCAACGTGGAGGCGCATATCATAGAATTGGATGAATTTCTCGATCAGCATGAAGGGCTGCGCATTGTAGAAGTGGAGTTTCCAGACGAATCGGCTGCAGCAGCCTTTGAGCCATATGAATGGTTGGGCAAAGAGGTGACCCACGACCCGGCCTTTAAGAACCGTAACCTCGCTTTATCGTTGGAAAGCCCTGCCGTATGAGGCGTGTTGGGGTAGTGCTTCTATGGGTAGCGTTGTCACTAGGCCTACAGGCGCAGGATTGGCGGCCACTTGGGCCCCATGTCGGTCTCTATGTGGGGTATAGTTTTATTGATGAGCAATTGGAAAATAATGGCCGTTACCATCCCTGGCTGGTAATGCTGCAAATTCAAGTGCCCCTCAGTAAAAATGACCGGTTATCCCTTTTCCTGGAGCCCCAATTCAACTTCGCCACACTTGAACCGGCTCCGAGTCGATATGATGAGTATGAAGCAGGCGTTAACCTGGGTTTTCGTTATGCGCAGCCTATAGGAGAGCGTACCTTTGCCTATGGTGCCATCAGTGCCGGTCCCCATTTTATTACCGCCATGACGCGCCAACAGGCGGATGGCTTTATCTTCTCCGACAACTTTACCCTTGGCGTGGGACATCAGGTAGCGCCCAACTGGCAGTGGCAGGGGGCAATTCGTTTTAGGCATCTGTCAAATGCCGGTCTGCAGGAACCCAACCTTGGCCTGGACAATTGGTTTATCGTAAGCGGCTTTTCGCGTCAATGGCAACCAAATAAGTAGTATGTGGATCAACCTGAATGGAGACCTTGTAGTAAGCGACAAACCGGTTTTGTCGCACCAAAATCGTGCTTTTCGATATGGCGATGCCCTTTTTGAAACACTTAAAGTAGTAGATCATAAGCCATTGTTTATCAGTGATCATATCAATCGGCTTACACTTAGCATGCACCTGCTTTCCCTGGAGCCGGAGCGGCATTACACGGAGTTGTTTTTCGAGAAGGAGATCAAAAAACTGCTGGAGAAGAATGGCTGGCCACATGCACGCATCAGAATATCGGTGTATCGACAATCAGACGGTTTTTACACCCCTTCGGAGGATAGGGCGCAGTTCCTGATTGAAGGCCATCCGTTGGAAGACCCATGCTACACTACATCGGAAAACGGGCTTAAGGTAACGGTGTATCCCGATCATTTCAAGCCATTCAATCATCTGGCAGGTCTGAAGTCGGCCAATAGCCTGTTGTATGTGTTGGCGGGTATTTGGAAGCGCGACCATGGCTATGATGAACTGTTGATTCGGAATGACCAGGGCCGGATTGCAGAAGCGGTCAGCAGCAATATTCTGATCTACAAAGATGGGGTAGTGTTAACCCCCGCTGCATCAGAAGCTTGTTTGTCAGGCATCATGAAAGAGATCGTCATGGTGTTGGTCAATCGCATGAATATCGATGCACGCCCGGCTATGATCACCATGGAGGATGTAAAAGCGGCAGATGAGGTGTGGCTGACCAATATGATACAAGGCGTACAATGGGTGTCCGCCTTTGATGAAGTCCAATACGGCCACGAGCTAGCCGATAAGGTGGTAGCGGCATTGAACGACTACGCCAAACTATAAGACCAGGATCCTGTTACCTTCCCATATGGCAGAAAAGTATATAGCATTTTGGTTCCGTAGAGACCTGCGGTTGTTTGACAATACCGGTCTGTATCATGCCTTGAAACAAGGGAAAAAGGTTTTGCCGGTCTTTATATTCGATCGTGATATCCTGGATAAACTGGAGGATAAAGATGATGTGCGGGTCACTTTCATCCACCGGGAGATCACCGCTATGCACGAGGACTTGAAGGGTAAGGGTAGTGGTTTGGTCGTAAAATACGCCACACCCGAGGCTGCCTGGCAGGAGATAACGGAAGAATACGACCTTTCAGCGGTCTACACCAACCGCGACTATGAACCCTACGCCAAGAAAAGGGATGCCGCCATTGGAGACCTGCTGGCGGAAAAAGGTATCGAATTCAACACCTTCAAGGATCAGGTCTTCCTGGAAAGTCAGGAGGTACTGACGGGGAAAGGGACGCCCTATCACGTCTTTTCGCCTTATGCCCGAAAGTGGCGCGAGGTATTACCCAAAGACGCTTTTGAGGCTTTGCCATCGGCTCTATTGCATGAAAACTGGGCCAAACCAAATGCACTGGCCATTCCTTCACTTGAGGATATGGGCTTTGTCGCGTCTTCGATTGAGATTCCGGGCAAGGAGGTGTCAGACGAACTGTTGAAACAGTATCATGAAAATCGCAATTTACCAGCGAAGCAAGGCACATCAAGGCTCAGCCATCACCTGCGATTTGGCACCATCAGTTTACGCGATCTGGCGAAGCGTGCAGCCAACCTCAATGACACCTATCTGAATGAACTGATCTGGCGGGAATTCTACATGATGATACTGGACAACTATCCTCGTGTGGTCGATACCTCATTTAATGAGAAATACGATCAGGTAGCGTGGAACCGCTCGGAAGAGGATTTTCAACGGTGGTGCGAGGGCAAGACCGGTGTGCCTATTGTCGATGCCGGCATGCGCCAATTGAATACCATAGGATACATGCACAATCGGGTCCGCATGATCGTGGCCAGTTTCCTTACGAAAAATCTGCTGATCGACTGGCGCTGGGGTGAAGCGTATTTTGCACGTAAGCTGCTGGACTTTGAATTATCGTCCAACAACGGGGGCTGGCAGTGGGCGGCCAGTACCGGCACTGATGCAGCACCCTATTTTCGGGTATTCAATCCCATCAGCCAGCAGAAGAAATTTGACCCCCAATTGGCATACACTAAGCAATGGGTCTCCGACCTTTACAGTGATAGCTACCCCAAGGCACCCATGGTAGACCTGAAAGAAACGCGAAAGCGCGCTATCGAAGCCTTCCGTGCAGTAGGGTGAGGTAAAAGCCTTATGACGTCATATTTATCCACTGGCAAAAGCCCGGAAAACCTTACCTGGTTACTCAACAGCAATCCATTTACAAGGAAAACTTGCTCTCCGCACGATCTACCATCCGCATGAGCGCATAGAGCGGGATACTCTCCAGTTTTCGTTGCGCATTCAGTTCGAAGTGCAGTTCGTATAGCAAACGGTCGATAACAAAGGTGTCCAGCAGTATGGCCCGGTCGGAGGAGTGGCGGGGCAGGATGCCTTCATGGGTCAATGATGCAGTGTAGGACTCCAGGTAAGCTTTCACCACCGTATCGTACCAATGCTCAGCTACAGGCAGCAGATCGCTTTCCTTCCACCGGGCCTCCTGGTCAATCTGTTTCAGGGCGGCTATGGCCACATAGAAAAAGGAGGTGACCATGCTCGCCAGATCACGTACCGGTGACTTGCGAAGCCGTAACTCACTGTATTGCCGCACGCGTTCACCTTCAAAGTCATACAATAGAAAGTCCTTACCATCAAAGAGCACATTTTCCAGGTGCAGGTCGCCATGGATACGCACTTTCAAGGCTTCAATCGGGTGGTGGTAGATCTCCTTTAACCGGCTCAATAAACGTTTACGATTTTGCAAAAGGGCCGGTGCCTGTGAGAAGCGATCCCGCTGGCGCTCTAAGGCCTGCAAGGTTTGCCGGAGCTGAGATTGGAGGCCGGCAAACAGCGAACGTTGGTAGTGGAGCGAGAACGATTCCGGGGCAAAATCGGGATTATCTTTATTGATAAGTCCTTCATGAAGTCGCGCGGTGGTTTGGCCCAACAAGGCGGCTCGCTCCAAGGCCATGACAGGTGGGTCCAGGGGTACGGTAGCATCGGGCTGAGCATGGCGTTCGGTGCTTACCTCTTCTAAATACCGGCCACACGCCTCCCGAAAATGCTCATGCGCGCTGCCCTGGTGCTTATGGTAGGGCTGCAGCAAGGCCAGCGTCCACGGGTGTTTGAGCCGTTTATCGTGCAGGTCCAACTGACCCAGGTAACCGGGTACCGGCAGCGCTTTTTCCTCTGCCAGCCGGTTGACCTCCAGGTCTGGATTGGGATGGTTGTCCAGCCTGCTATAGATCTTCAGGAAGTACTCCTCGCCAAAGGCGAGCGTGAAGTTGTTGCCGCCATTTTTCAGCGTGCGGATCTTGTACAAGGGCAGGTGATCGACCGGCTGAGGGGCCAGGTTGTTGATACGGATACCCGTGGGTAGGTCGGGTTGCTCCGTCATCATCAGCGCCAACAGGTACGCCTGAAAGTTGGGCGACCCGGTAGCATCCTTGAGGTGCCCCATAGTCGATTGCCCCTCCAGAAGCGCTAGCGTAAAGGGGTTGGTAATGGCATTTTGCCGTACATCTTCCCCTATGGTATGACAGATGAGAGGCAGACTGTACAATTCCGGGAACCCTTCCGTAAAGGTCACTTTCACTACCAGCCAGAGGGCTGTCTCCTGCTGGAAGTCGAGGGAGATGTGGCGCTGTACATGTACAGTGTCTATGATTTTGGTGGTCGGCACATAGCGTGTACCCCGCTCAAAGTACTGTTGTATTGCCTTTTCCAGTTGCGGACGGCCCACCTTGGTGCGGGCCAGTTGAGTCCATTTTTCCGGTTCCCAGGCCAGGGTAGTAGGGGGTGTCCAATCCAGGCTGGCTTGTTCGGCCGGCTCCAATTCAAACCAATAATAGCCATACGGGCCTAAGGTAAACCGGTTGTTGCCGCGGGTTAAGGCGGGGAAGCGGCTTTTGCCAAACACCTCCCGGGGTGTGTAGCCTTCAAAGCCGGGTAGTTGCAGGTCCAC
>CAJXXO010000080.1 GCA_913062655.1 uncultured Bacteroidota bacterium
AGTTTTATTGCTCCATCCTTAACTAAAGTAGTCCTTGATCTTATCGAAAAAGCCTTTTTCGCTTTTGTTGGGGTTGGGTTGGAAGTTGGGCGCATCCCGCAATTTTTCCAGAATGGCTTTTTCCTCATTGGTGAGGCTCTTAGGCGTCCATACATTTACATAGATCAACTGGTCGCCCTTACCATAGCTGTTCACATGCGGCAAGCCTTTACCTTTCAAGCGGAATATCTTTCCTGCTTGCGTGCCGGCCGGAATCTTCACTCGTGCTTTCCCATCTATGGTCGGTACCTCCACTGCCGTACCCAGTGCGGCATCGATGAAGCTGATGTGGAGGTCGTACACTACATTTTGGCCTTCGCGCTTCAGTTCGTCATCCTTCACCTCTTCGATGGTGATCAGCAGGTCACCTGCCGGGCCACCACGCATGCCGGCATTTCCCTTGCCGCTCATACTGAGCTGTACACCTTCAGTCACACCGGCCGGGATATCGATGGTGATCATTTCCTCATCGTACATACGGCCGTCACCGTTACACTTGCTACACTTGCTGGTGATGGTAGAGCCTTCGCCATTACAGGTGGGGCAGGTTTGTGTGGTCTGCATCTGACCGAGGATGGTATTGGATACGCGCGTCACTACGCCACGCCCACCACAGGTATTACAGGTGGAGAAAGAGCTGCTGTCTTTGGCGCCATTGCCCCCGCATGAGTCACAGGTCACGTATTTTTTGACCTTGATCTTTTTCTGGGCACCATTGGCGATCTCTGCCAGGGTCAATTTTACTTTGATGCGAAGATTACTACCGCGCTGTCCGCGACCGCGGCTCCGTTGACGGCTGCGTCCGCCACCGCCTCCAAAGAAGCTTTCAAAAGGACCGAAGTCGCCAAAAATGTCACCAAACTGCGAGAAGATATCGTCCATCGACATGCCACCACCGGCACCGCCACCGAATCCACCGGCACCGCGCATGCCATCGTGGCCAAACTGATCGTACCGCTGCCGTTTTTCCGGATCGCGTAATACTTCGTAAGCTTCAGCCGCTTCTTTGAATTTATCTTCCGCCTCTTTGTCGCCCGGGTTGCGGTCGGGGTGATACTTCAGCGCCACCTTGCGGTACGCCTTTTTGATCTCCTCCGCGCTTGCCCCTTTTGACAGGCCCAATATTTCGTAGTAATCCCTTTTCGCCATGTATCCTTATTTACCCACTACTACTTTCGCGTAGCGGATGATTTTGTCGTTCAGCAGATAGCCCTTTTCCGTTACATCGAGCACTTTACCTTTCAACTCTTCGCTAGGCGCTTGAATCTCTGCGATTGCCTCGTGCCACTCTGGGTCAAAATCCTTCTCCTTGGAATCCATCGCCTGCAAGCCCTGCTGCTCCAGCACTTTACGAAATTTCTGTACGATCAACTCGAAACCTTGCTGATAGGCTTCCAGGTCTTTGGTTTTTGCAAACGCATCTTCCGCGCGGTCAATGTCGTCCACTACAGGCAATAACGCTTCCATCAGGCCCTTGCTGGCCGTAGCCATCAGCTCGAGTTTCTCTTTAGCGGTTCGCCTGCGAAGGTTTTCAAACTCTGCATACAAGCGCAGGTTTTTATCCTTCAGCTCCGCTACTTCGCCTTCCAGCTCTTCAATCTGCTCTTTGTACTTCGCCTTGCTGCTTTTGAAAAAGCCCTTACTCTTTTTCTCCTTCTCCGCCCCGGCATCGTCTTCTTCCTGCGACTCCGCCTGTTCATCAACTGCAGGGGCCTCTTTTTCAGCGGTAGAGGGTTCAGTGGTGTCCGTATTGTCCTGAGCCGTAGGCTGCACTTGCTCTTTTTCTTCCGGTGTCTGCTTTTCTTTATTCATAATCATACTTTTCAGCGTTCCATTCAGCGCAAAATGCTTGCCATATCGAGCCAATCGGTCAAAGTGACAGACAACATGGAGGCTTTGTTTGTCAAGAATGACAATGCTGCAATGCAGCCAGGAAAAGGTGGTATATCTGTCAGGTAATTACAGTCTGCGAATCTGTGCGCCTAATGCTTGCAATCGCTTATCGATATACTGGTACCCGCGATCGATCTGATTGATATTGTAAATGGTGCTGGTGCCATCGGCAGACAAGGCGGCAATCAGCAAGGCCACACCAGCTCGTATATCAGGTGAGGTCATCTGAATGCCCCGCAGCGGATAAGCCCGGTCCATACCAATAACGGCCGCCCGGTGCGGGTCGCACAAAATGATCTGTGCCCCCATGTCGATGAGCTTATCCACGAAGAAAAGGCGGCTCTCGAACATCTTCTGGTGTATGAGAACACTGCCTTTTGCCTGGGTAGCTACCACCAGAATAATACTCAGCAGGTCGGGGGTAAAGCCCGGCCAAGGTGCATCGGCTATTTGCATGATGGAGCCATCGATGAAGCTTTGCACTTCGTAGTGCTCTTGTTCAGGAATATGCAAGTCATCGCCCTGCAATTCCATCTGAATACCTAATCGTTGGAAAACCTCCGGTATCAATCCCAACTGATCGTAGCGTACATCCTTAATGGTAAGCGCGGAGGCTGTCATCGCGGCCATACCGATAAAGGAGCCGATCTCGATCATGTCGGGCAGCATGCGGTGTTCACAGCCACCTAGGGCATCTACACCATGTATCTTGAGCAGGTTAGACCCAATGCCTTCAATGTTGGCACCCATGCTGTTGAGCATGCGGCACAACTGCTGAATGTAAGGCTCACAAGCGGCATTGTAGATCGTGGTGGTGCCTTCGGCCCCTACGGCTGCCATGATGATGTTGGCCGTACCGGTCACCGAGGCCTCATCCAGGAGCATGTATACGCCCTTCAATCGGTCTGATTCGAGATAGAAGGAGGCTTCCGCTTTGTCGAAGTCGAATTTGGCGCCCAGTTTCTGAAATCCCAGGAAGTGGGTATCCAGTCTTCTGCGACCGATTTTGTCGCCACCCGGACGAGGGATAAACGCTTTGCCAAAACGGGCCAGCAACGGACCGATCATCATGATTGAACCGCGCAATTTTTGGGCATCCTGGCGAAACTCTTGCGAGTATAAGAAGTCGAGATTCAAGTCATCCGCCTGGAAGGTGTAGGTATCCTCACTGACTTGCGTGACCTTACTGCCCAGCCGGTCGATCAGTTGGATCAGCATATTGACGTCCCGAATGTTGGGGATGTTTGAGAGGGTGACTTTTTCCGGGGTCAGCAGGGTAGCGCACAATATTTGGAGCGCTTCGTTTTTGGCGCCCTGCGGGGTGATGGTTCCGGATAGTTTGTGGCCGCCAACAATCTCAAATGCATCCATGCAACAGTGGTTTTATCTTCTCTTTTTGTGATAGCTTTTCTTGCGGTAGTTTCCTTTTCCCCGCCCTTTATGCTGGCTTTTGTGACTAGAAGATCGGCTACGATTCGATCTGCGTAGGCTGTCCAGGTTGGCTTCGTCTTCCAGGGACAATTCGCCTGCACTCAGCATTTGAAAGTCGTTTTTGATGACTTCATCGGTGATATTGTCACGGTTCCAGGTGTTGTAGACCATCTTCATGTAATTTCCGATCACTTCAGCAAAGGCCTTTTGCTTCTCGGGGTCTTCCATGCTGATAGCCTTTTTGACCATGCTCTCTACATTCTTACCATAGTGGCGGTATTTGATGCGCTGGCGGGGATAGGCCATGTTCATCGACTGATACCGCTTTTCGTAGGTGTCAGGATCAGGCTTTTCGTAGGGGGATTCTACGTCCAACTTCCAGTCCGACATATAGAAAAGGTGGTCCCACAGCTTTTGGCGGTATTCCTCAAAGGACTTCAGTTGCGGGTTTACTTGTGTCATCACTTCGATGATGAATTCAGCGATCTGCTGCCGCTCTTTCGGATCTTCTACGGTGCAGGCATAATCTACCAGGGATTGCACATTGCGACCGTACTCCCGCATAATCAGTTTGTCTTTACTCGTATTGTAGTTCATGAATTACACTTTGCCATTTCCCGCTGACGATACAGAGAGGAGGTTCTTTGGTATGCTTCAACGGGGCAGGAAATTAGATAGGCACTATTGCTATTGGTTACGAAAATACAGCGCCAAGCGACCATATCAAAATATTTCTAATCCTCGAGGGGCTTGTCACGCAGGATACGCAGCTTGGCATACTTCAACATAATGCGTTTGTTGCCAATCTGTTTAAAGTGAATATTAGCGATTTTATTGTCCACGTTGCCATCCATACTTACGATTTTACCAAAGCCAAACCGCTGGTGCTCCACCCGCATGCCCGTCTGCAATTCTGCCGGATTGTCGGGGTGAAAGTCATCCGAAGGCGTATGGACATATTGGGTTGCCTTGGGCTTAGGCTTGCTGGCGGCCTGACCGGGGCTGTTGCCCTGCTGTGGGCCAAAGCGCTGCTGAATGCGCTGCCGGTTCTCGGGCCGTTGGGTGGGTCGCTTGGGCGGTTCCGGCTTGGGCATGCCTTTTAGTTCTACCAGTTCTTCCGGTACCTCTTCGATAAACCGGCTTGGCTCGCAATACATCAGGTTACCAAAGCGGTACCGCATGTTCGCATACGACAATACCAATCGCTTCATGGCCCGGGTAACGGCTACATAAAATAGTCTGCGCTCTTCTTCCAGGTCGCTACGATCGCCCAGCGATTGCATGGACGGAAACAGGCCTTCTTCCAGCCCTACCCCATAGACTACCGGAAATTCCAGTCCCTTGGCCGAGTGGATGGTCATCAGTTTCACCCGTGGCGTATCGTCTTCTTCATTGTCCATATCAGTGAGCAGGGTGACCTGCTGCAAATAGGCGCCCAGGCTGGTGTCTTCCTGCAGGATTTCACCCGTTTCTTCCTGTACAGGAGCACTATCGGTAAATTCCTTGATAGAGTTGAGCAATTCCTGCACATTCTCATACCGGCTAAGGCCCTCTACCGACTTGTCGTTGTAGAGTTCTTGCAGCAGGTTGGTCGATTTGCCCACATGGGCGGCCAGTTCGTACGCATCTTTTTTATCTACCATCGCCTGGAAGCTTTGGATCATGATCACGAACTGTTCGATGGCGTTTGTTGCTCGTCCACTTAAGCCATATTGGCGGATATGAGTGAGTACCTCCCAGATAGGTACCCCACGGTCATTGGCCAGCACCGTTATTTTTTCCATGGTCGTCTTACCGATGCCACGGGTTGGGTAATTGATGACCCTGCGCAGCGCCTCCTCATCATTGGGGTTGATGATCAACCGGAGGTAGGAGAGGTAGTCTTTAATCTCTTTGCGCTGATAGAAAGACAGGCCGCCATACACGCGATAGGGAATATTGCGCTTGCGGAGCGCCTCTTCAAAAGCCCTGGATTGTGCATTGGTGCGGTAGAGGATGGCGAAGTCATCATCTTTGTAATGGTGGCGCATCTTTTCCTCAAAGATGCTTTCGGCTATCAGTTTGCCCTCTTCGTTGTCACTCGCAGACCGGATCACAGTGATTTTATTGCCGTGCTCATTGTCGGTCCATATCACCTTGGGCAGTTGCTGTTTGTTGCGGGTAATCACCTCATTGGCCAGCTTCACAATGTGCTTGGTGGAGCGATAATTCTGCTCCAACTTATAGGTGCGCAGGTCGGGGTAGTCGCGCTCGAAGTTCAGGATGTTTTGAATGTTGGCGCCCCGGAAAGAGTAAATGCTTTGCGCATCGTCACCTACCACGCAAATATTTTCATGAATATCGCCCAGCATCTTTACGATGGCATATTGGGCATGGTTGGTATCCTGAAACTCATCGATGAGGATGTAGCGAAACTTATTCTGGTACTTATACAGGGCATCAGGAAATTGCTTGAGCAACTGGTACATTTTCAGCAGCAAATCATCAAAGTCCATGGCACCCGCCTGAAAGCAGCGCTTGGCATACTGCTCATACAATTCGCCCAGCTTAGGGCGGCCACTGGTCTCATCGTCCATCATGAGTGTGGCATCACTCAGGTATTCTACCGGTGTTATCAGGCTGTTTTTAGCAGATGAGATCCGGTTGTACACAATGTTGGGCTTGTAAAGGCTGTCGTTGAGGGCCATCTCACGTACCAGGGTTTTGATCAGGCTCTTGGCATCCTGCGTGTCGTATATGGAGAAATTGGAGGGATACCCCAGCCGGTGCCCTTCAATGCGAAGAATGCGGGCAAACACCGAGTGAAAAGTGCCCATCCACAGGTTGCGCGCCTCACTCCCCACGATCAGTTGGATACGCTCCTTCATCTCGCGCGCAGCCTTATTGGTAAAGGTGAGCGACAGAATATTAAATGGGTCGATGCCTTGCTGCATCATATGGGCTATGCGATAGGTGAGGACACGGGTCTTGCCCGATCCGGGGCCGGCAATGACCAATACCGGGCCTTCGTAATTTTCTACCGCTTCGCGTTGAGCGGGGTTGAGTTCGTCTAGATAATTCATGGATGCCCAAAATTAACTAAAAGGAAGGCCGGGCTGTTCCCCGGGCCGGTCTTTTAATCCACATGCCGTGATAAACTTTTCCTAATGGCAAGGGCTATGGGTAAACCCTTCATTTCATCTATCTTTGCTGACCATGAAGCGCCAATGGATAATCGGGTTGATGGGTGTGCTGAGCACCCTGGTCGTTGTTAGCTGCGATACCAGCTTTCAAGGGGAGGTGACCGCCAATGAAGTACCGGAAACCTATACCACCATCGATACCATTGTTCGGTCGGGCGACAACCGGCTGAACTCTGAGGTGCATATACGTTGGTGGGGTGACGACCCGGACGGTATTGTGGTCGGCTTTGAATACACATTTGGCCAAGGCCCGTGGTCTTTTATCGATAGGAACGACAGTGTTTTTGTACTGTCTCCACCCCCCGGTAAGGATACGGTCGATTTTGATTTTCAGGTGCGCTCGGTTGACAATGATGGCGCTGTAGACCCTACACCAGCGGTACTTACCTATCCGATTAAAAACTCTGACCCCTCCATTGCCTACGTAGTGGCAGGCAACAATCCCACAGTCTCTTTTCCGGTAGTACGGTACAATTGGGAGGCTGCTGACCCGGATGGTTCTGCCAACCTGAACGAAATTGAGTTGGCCTGGAATGATACTACAGGGGCCATTACCACCATTGACGTGGTAAACACCAGTGGCACCTTCATCGCCACTGATTTGACAGCCGATGTGACCGAGGCACAACTCTACCTGAACAACAACACCAGCCCCGAGCCATTTACGGTGCCGAATATGCGGCTCAATGATACCAACCGGCTGTACATCCGTGCAGTAGACAATTCTGATGCCCGCTCTCCATGGGTAGCCAGCGCACCTATATTTCTCAAAAAGGTGTCTTCACCCGTGCTGTTGGTCAATGCCTACAATGGCACAACAGTAGAGGAATTCTACAAGGATCAACTCCGCAATCAAGGCATCACCACCTTCGATAGCCTTCGCATTTTCGAGACGGGAGCGGGAGGGGCACTTACACAGCAGAGTCCGGATAACCTGACGCAAAGCCGTGTTTTCGACCTATTCGATGTGATCATTTGGTTTGGCAACAACGCAGAGAAATCACTCTCTCTTGCACAAAAGACTACCTCAGATTTCTTTGGGGATGGCGGTAAGATGCTGATGGCCGTCTATGTGTCTTCCGTATTCGATGAGCAGTCGCAATTTTTCGATTTTACCCCGATTGAGTCGCTGGTAGAGTTTGCCGATACCACTTTGATTCTGGCGGACACTTCACGGCTATTCCCCGGTGAAGCCGGGTGGCCCACGTTGCAATCTACCCAATTTGTAGGTGTAGTGAAGCCCATCAATCCTTCTATCGGAGTAACGCCATTGTACAGCTCCAGCCTGCTGGCCAATGATAAGGTCAATGGCCAGATCTTCAATTGGCCCGGCAATAGCCAGGTGATAGTGAAACAGACCAACAATGGGCAGACCAACTTCATCATGTCGGTACTGGAGCTGCAAAACCTGGATGGAAACGGCAACCTCGATCAATTCTTCCAGAAAGTGCTGATCGATGAGTTTGGCCTCTAAACATCGGCTGGCCATCCTGGCCTCGGGTAGAGGCACCAATACCCGTGCTATTCTCAACTATTTTCAAGACCATCCTGCTATCGAAGTAGCTGTTGTGGTCAGCAACAAACCCGATGCCGGGGTGCTCGATGTGGCACAAGCCTTTGGTGTGCCTCAGTTGTTGATAACCAATGAGGCTATGGCCACAGGCGATGCACTGGTGCAGGTGCAAGCTTATCAAGTGCATGCAGTTATTCTGGCCGGATTTCTCAAGCTCTTGCCGGCCGAATGGGTGGCCGCCTTTCCGCAACGCATTATCAATATCCATCCAGCGCTATTGCCCCAATATGGGGGAAAAGGGATGTATGGTGATCGTGTACACCGAGCAGTGAGTGAGGCGGGTGACACCACGTCAGGTATTACCATCCACTTTGTAAATGAAGTGTACGATGCAGGAGCGGTGATTGCGCAGTACACCACACCTATACCGCCCGGGGCAGACCCTGCCTACATCGCCCAGCAAGTCCAACGGCTGGAGCACCGGTATTATCCGGCTGTCATCGAAGCCGTTTTATGCGATCAATCCTTGCCGGTATAGGCGGTATCCACAAAAAGCAGGAAAACGTTGATTCCCATCGGTTAGCCGTAGCAAAGTTGGTATCTTTGCACAAATTTTAAACCTACCGCTTTGCAGCAAAAACCCATTCGTTCGGCACTGATATCTGTTTTTCACAAAGAAGGGTTGGAGCCGATCGTCCGACAACTGGCCGATCAGGAGGTGACCCTCTATTCTACCGGAGGCACAGCCGCTTTTATCCGCGACCTGCATGTGCCCGTGGTAGAGGTAGAAGATATCACGAGCTATCCGTCCATTCTGGGTGGTCGTGTGAAGACCCTGCACCCAAAGGTGTTTGGTGGTATTCTGGCACGCAGGGCCAATGCATCGGATGTGGCACAGTTGGAAGAGTACGATATCCCTGCTATTGATTTGGTGATTGTTGACCTCTATCCTTTTGAGCAGACGGTAGCACAGACGAGTGAGGAAGCGGCCATCATCGAGAAAATTGATATCGGTGGTATTGCCTTGATACGAGCGGCTGCCAAAAACTTTGCCGATACACTGATTGTGGCCCATCGCAATGAATATGGGGCGCTACTTGAATTACTGGAGGAGCAAAACGGCAGTACTACGTTGGCGGATAGGAAACACTTTGCCGCGAAAGCCTTTGCGGTAAGTTCGCACTACGACACCGCCATCTTTCACTACTTCAACCGCACAGAAGCCATCGATGGCTTTAAGGTCAGTCTGCCGGAAGCGCGCACATTGCGCTATGGAGAGAACCCGCATCAACAGGGTCGCTTTTTCGGGGCCCTGAATCAATTGTTTGACCAACTGCACGGCAAAGCGATCTCTTACAACAACCTGGTGGACATCGATGCCGCAGTACACCTGATTGATGAGTTTGAGGCGCCCACTTTTGCCATTTTAAAACATACCAATCCCTGTGGGTTAGCCAGCCGGGATACGTTGCAAGAGGCGTGGGAGGCTGCCTTGGCGGGTGACCCGGTGAGTGCATTTGGGGGCATCGTAATTGCCAACCGAAAGGTAGATAAAGCTACAGCGGAGGCCATACACGAGATTTTTATTGAGGTAATCATTTCCCCCGATTACGAGGAAGAGGCGTTGGCGGGGTTGCAAGGCAAAAAGAAC
>CAJXXO010000081.1 GCA_913062655.1 uncultured Bacteroidota bacterium
CTTCGAGGGCAGTGGCAACAATAAAGGTTTTGAGATCTACAACCCAACTGACAATGCTATTGACTTGTCGAACTATACCATCGAGTTAAGTGGTAACGGAGGCAGTTTCTTGAATTCGTTCGTATTGGATGGTCAGTTGGCTTCCAAAGATGTTTACATAGTGACAACCGATCAGGCCGACTCTGCTGCGTTGGCTGTAGCCGATACCGCTTTGGGTTTCCCAAGTGTAGCTCACTTTAATGGTGATGATGCCCTCTACCTGTTGAAAGGGAATGATACCCTTGATATCATTGGTGTGGTTGGCGTTGACCCAGGTAGTAGTTGGACCGTAGGCAACGGCTCAACTCGTGACAACACACTGGTACGTAAGTCAAATGTGTTTAATGGTACCACCGATTGGGCTATTGGTGCCACACAGTGGGAGGTGTTCCCGCAAAACTTCCTGGATAGCCTAGGTGCACATACGCAAGACGATTGTGGCAGTGCCATTATTCCTGATCTGTCTATCAGCCCGACTGCCGTAGACGTACTGCAATACGAGGGCTCCACTACCATCGATGTAGTGATCGCTAATCCTAACAATGACACCACTGAAGTGGAGGTGTATGTGAAAGGAGGTACCGCTACCAATGGTACGGACTTCAACTTCATGGATACCACGGTAACCTTTATGCCAGGTTCTGCGGCTCCAGTAAGCCTTGAGGTGGAGATTATCAATCAGCCGGGTGCACAGCCAAACCGGACTGTAGTGCTTGGATTGCGCAATGCGACCAATAATGCCACCATATCTGCCGATACATCATTGATTACCATCATTGATGTACCGTACTATCCGATTGCCACTGTGCATGGTGAAGATGCGGATGGTGTAGCCGACTCAAACGGTGTGTTCTGCGAATTGCGCGGTGTGGTTACCACAGGTATTGACTTCCGCGGTGGTAACGGTTTGACTTTCTACATTACTGACCCAACCGGAAGCATCAATGTATTTAGCTTCAGCGATGTGAGTGGGTATGTAGTTACAGAGGGTGACAGCGTGCACATCATCGGTCAGATCGAACAGTTCCGTGGTCTGACAGAGATTATTCCAGATAGCATCCAGGTGGTTTCACAGGGTAATCCTATTCCTGCGCCACGCGTGGTGTCGATGTTGGATGAGAACACTGAAAGCGAGCTGGTACAATTGTATGGCTGGTCGTTTGTAGACACCATGCAGTGGGATAATAGCAGCTTCTCTGGATTCAATGTAGACGTGACCAATGGTACAGATACCTTGGTGGTACGCATCGATAATGACTCTGAATTGTATAGTCAGCCTGCTCCTGATCCGAATAAGGTGTATGCTATCACAGGCTTGGGCAGTCAGTATTCCGGTTCATCTGCTCCATTCCTGGATGGTTACCAGTTGTTCCCTCGTTACCTGACTGATTTGGAAGAAATTCTGGCACCTGCTGCTGACTTCAGCTTTGCTACGGCTCAGTTGGACGTGACCTTCACCGACTTGTCTACCAATGACCCTACAAGCTGGGCATGGGACTTCGGTGATGGCAACTCTTCTACCGATCAGAATCCTTCTCACAGCTACGCCACTGGCGGTAAGTACGAAGTGTGCTTGACGGCAAGCAATGTAGCTGGTAGTGATGAAGCATGCGATAGTGTAACGGTTATCGGTGTGGGCATCGATAATGCTTTGGAGGCAAATGCAGCCTTGGAAGTATTCCCGAACCCAACACAAGGACAACTGACTATCCAAAGTGCACAGACTATTGAATCTGTAACGGTTGTCAACACAAATGGCCAGGTGGTAGCAGCTCGCTGGATAGGCGATGTGCAGACGCAGCTAGGCGTGGCACAGCTACCTGCCGGTACTTATTTTGTAGTCGTCAATTATGAAGACGGACAGTTGATTCGCCAAGTGGTGAAACACTAATTCAATAGAATTATAGTAATATTGCAAGGCCAGTCAATCGACTGGCCTTGTTCTATTTATAGACAAATTGCTTTTAAATGTGGAAAGCATGTATTAAGTTGGTATGACGAGAACGGAATCTTTGCCTTATCTTTGTGTATAAGTTACAAGCTGGCCCCCGCTGGTAAATACCCCACAATTTATCAGACAGGTTAACATTTAGTAGGATGGCGTATACATATGACTACCCTAGGCCTGCTGTAACGGTGGATAATCTCATCTTCGGCTTCGAAGAGAAAGACCTTAAGATTCTCCTCATACAGCGTAAGAAGCCACCATTCAAGGGGGAATGGGCCTTGCCAGGCGGGTTTGTAGAAATCAACGAATCAATTCGTGATGCGGCTTTGCGTGAACTGCGCGAAGAAACCGGTATAAATAATGCTTTCATTCAGCAATTGCACACTTTTGGTGAAGTCGATCGAGATCCAAGAGGTCGGATTATTTCGGTCGCTTACTATGCCTTAGTGCGCATTGAAGATGTGCAATTCGAGCCCGGATCGGATGCGGACAGTGTTGCGTGGTTTAATGTTTATGATTTGCCGGTTTTAGCTTTCGATCATGATGAAATCATCGATTATGGACTATCCCGCTTGCGAGAAGAGTTCAAGTCGAAGCCGGTGAGCTTTGAGTTACTACCTGAAAAGTTCACCCTTACCGAGATGCAGCGCTTGTATGAGTCCGTTACCGCTAAG
Organism: uncultured Bacteroidota bacterium; assembly: GCA_913062655.1. GTDB lineage: Bacteria > Bacteroidota > Bacteroidia > Chitinophagales > S012-47 > CAJXXO01. The sequence continues at coordinate 2,662 of CAJXXO010000081.1, forward strand.
GAATTTGACAAGCGGAACTTCCGGAAGAAGATCATGAACCTGGATATTCTGCGAGAGACCGAAGCAGCAGGCGACAGAATTGTGAAGCGTATGGCAACCCTCTACCAATTCGATCGAAATAAGTATCGGAAGTTGGCAGAAGAACAAAAAGACAAGATCACTTTTTATTGAGCCACAGAAGTAAGCGAATACAACCAGAAAAGCCGATTGAATACATCGGCTTTTCTTATTTTTGGACCTTGAAATAAACGAACGACCATGAAGGTATTGCTCATTGTATTGTCTTTCATTGTTTTCTATCTGGTTAGCCAGTACTTCGTTGAACCTTTCTTCCTGGGCAATGATACCATTAAGGTTCTTTTCTCTCTCACTATAGCAGCCATTTTTGTCGCGGTAGGATTTGGTATGGCAGATACCTTCATGCCGGACTCCATGGAGGAGGAGTAAGCTTACAGCGCCTTGAGCTCCTGCTTGCAATAGGCTAACTTTTCCTCATATTCTGCTGCATGGCTGTCTAGCCAGTAGCCGTCTTTTTTCTCCATCATGTCGAGTATCAATACCCGGTCAGGATATACTTGGGCCGTAAAGTGATGGATATGAAATGCATCTCCTATAATATCGAGTTGCTCAAAGGTCTCCTCTGAGGTTATCTTGAAAAAGGTCCTTTCGTGCGGGTATTTACGATATAGGGGGAAAGAGATGTCCACAAGTTGGGTTTTTATTGCTGCGGCAAAAGTATCAAATCAGCGAGAGCCCTTATCTTTCCATTCGTCAAGAATTACCTAAGCAGGGCATGCCCATTTATAATGTCGACAACGTATTAGCCTTCCCATCGCCTGATCTGGCTGAAAATGACGGACTGCTCGCCATAGGGGGCGATCTCTCGTTACAGCGGCTCCAATTGGCTTACAATATGGGTATTTTTCCCTGGTTCAATGAAGGTGGGCCATTGCTATGGTGGTCACCCGATCCCAGAATGGTATTATTCCCCGATGAGCTACACATTGCCAAAAGCATGCGGCCGCTATTAAGAAGCAAGCGCTTTCACCTTACTGCTGACCATGCTTTCACCCAAGTGGTACAATCGTGCCAGAAGGCACCCCGACCCGGGCAAGACGGCACCTGGATAACGGAGGAAATGGTAGAGGCTTATGTTGACCTGCACCGAGCCGGTTGGGCCCATTCCGTGGAAGTTTGGGAAGGAGATCAGTTGGTGGGCGGATTGTATGGCGTAGTAGTGGGGCAGGTATTCTGCGGAGAATCTATGTTTGCCAAAATTCCGAATACCAGTAAACTTGCTTTTATCCGACTTACCCAAATGCTGCGTAAACGCAACTTCACACTTATCGACTGCCAAATCTACACCGAACACCTTGCCCGACTGGGTGCAAGAGAGATTCCACGGCACGCATTTCAGGCTCATTTGCCCAGCGAACCATTCGACTTTTCTGCCCGGGAAAGCTGGTATGGTTGGGATTGGTCATAAAAAAAGCCGGAACAGTGCTCCGGCCTTCTATTCGTTAATGGATGAGTATTAGAGCTCACCCAACAAATACAGTATCAATAGGATCAATAGTACTAGTACCGCTACGCTGATAAGTGTGGCAAGTATTTCAACTTCTAATACTACCTGCAGCAACCAAATCACTACTAAGACAAGAATTAATAGCAATAAAATCTCGAAGAGGGATACCTTTTGCCCTTTGTCTTTGGTCATATTGCTCTTAGGTACCAGTTTCTTGGCGGCTTTTTTCACCGCAATACCCGCAAAGAGCCCTTTGGCTTTCTTGCCCCAGCGCTTCAGCCTTTTCGTTTCTTTTTCAGGTGAAATGGCAGCGGTAGCGTCCTCGTCCACCTCCGGAGTAAGATCAGGCACCGGCTGTTCCAAGGCTGCATATTCATCGGCTCCGCCTGCTTGATTCTGGGTGTGCAGGCTGCTACTGCAGCTGCTCACAAAGGCCATAACGGCCAAAAGTAGTGTTGCGTAAAGGGCTCTTTGCATAGTGTTAGGTTTTTATACCATCGCAAATTACATCATTCTGGTTTATGGCACAACCACAGCGAATCCACAAACAGTGAACGGTCGTCCATAAAGTGGTCTTCTATCTGAAAACCGGTACGATGCGCTAACTGCTCGATTTCAGGAAGGGAAAATTTGAACGACTGCTCCACCAGTATGGGCTCAAAGGCCTCAAAGTGAAAGCTTCGTTGCAAGGCCCCAATCCGCACTTCCTGTTGACGTATGCTGTAAATGAAAGCCTGATTAGCACCTACTAATGGATTGTAGCAGGAATAAAAAGAGAAGGACCCTGTATCAAAATCGGCTTCGAGTACGGCATTGATACGATGCAGTAAATTGAGCGTGAATTCACGAGTAATGCCCTGCGCATCATCGTAGGCCTTGTTGATAATGCGGTACGGCTTTTTCAGGTCCATACCGATCAGAAGCTGATCATTATGCTGCAGGCTGAACCATAGGTTTTCCAGGAATTGGTGCTGAAAACCCGGAGTGAAGTTACCGATGTTACTCCCCAGAAAGAGAACCAGATTCGGTCGATGGGTGCGCTGATTGAGCCAGGTTAAGCCATCAAAATAGTCCATCACCAATCCTTCTACTTCTAAGTCAGGCAGCTCTGCCTGGAGGTTACCCGCCAATTGATCAATTGCACTCTGGCTGATATCGATAGGGTAGTAGGTAAAGGAACGATCTGTGGCCAGCAGGTGCTCCAACAGCAATTTGGTTTTCTGCCCATTGCCTGCCCCGAGTTCTACCAGGTTGAAATGCCTGGCTGGCGCATGTTGCAGCATCGCTTCCCGGTAGTTTTCGAATATCTGGTGTTCCGTGCGGGTCAGATAATACTCCGGCAAATGCATAATCTGTTCAAACAACTCGCTACCCCGGGCATCGTAGATATACTTGGTAGGTAGCGTTTTGGGTGTGGCATTCAATCCGTGCAATACGTCACGGGCAAAGCGATCCTTTTCGGTCATAGTGTTTTTTTAGGTCCTTCCGCCAGTCGTATGCCGGCAAAAAGCCATTGCTTATCCGGGTGGAAGAAATTGCGATACGTCTTTCGAATATGATCAGGAGGGGTAGCACATGACCCACCGCGCAGCACCATCTGGTTGATCATAAACTTGCCATTGTATTCGCCAATGGCTCCGGGAGGGGGCTGATAGCCATGATATGGCAGGTAACTACTGTACGTCCATTCCCACACATCGCCATACAACTGGTAGTACTTTTGGTGGTTGTCTATGGGTAAGATCGGATGGAAAAGATTACTATCCTGCAAGTTGGACTTCTTGCGGTCAGGTTGGCAATTGAGCGCTGCCACTTCCCACTCAAACTCAGTGGGCAGTCGGTGTCCTGACCAGGTCGCGAAGGCCTCGGCCTCGTAAAAGCTGACGTGGGCAACAGGTGCATCGAGGTGGAGGGGTTGCATGCCATTGAGAGTCATTTCGTGCCATCCATCCGGTGTATTGTGCCAGTACATGGGGTGGTCAATGGCCATTTCCTGTCGCCATTTCCATCCATCATCCAGCCAGAGCACAGGGTTGTCATATCCCCCGTCTTCCATGAATGCTAGATACTCTCGATTGGTGACCAGTCCTTTTCGCAGGCCAAACTCTTCCAGGTATACCCGCATAACCGGCTGCTCATTATCAAAGCAGAATCCATCGCCCCGGTAACCGATCAAATAGTCACCAGCGCCTACGGTTACAAAATCCTGGTAGTCACCAGGCAGCTTCTCCATGGGGGCCAGGCTATTTTCCGGTAAGTTGTTGTAAACCGGCTCCATCGGGTTGTGGCAGAGGATGTATTTGATATCGTATAGCAGCAGCTCCTGGTGCTGCTGTTCATGGTTTATGCCTATTTCCAGCAAGGTGCAGACCTCTTTTTCCTGACCGGCATCCACGTGCTGCAAAAAGCCAACCATTCGTTCGTCAATGGCGTGTCGGTAGGCAAATATCTCATCCACTGTAGGTCGGGTGAGGTGGCCCCGCTGTGCCCGTTGCCAACGATCTCCGGCTTGTATGTAGTAGGAGTTAAAGAGATAGGGGTATTTCTCATGAAACCAGGCATAGTCTTCCTGAAAGCCCTTCAACAGAAAGGTCTCAAAAAACCAGGTAGTGTGGGCCAGGTGCCACCGGGGCGGACTTACATCCACAATAGGTTGCGGCACATAATCTTCCGCGGCCAAAGGCGCACACAGTTCCGCTGTACGCTTTCTGACTTGTTGGTACTTGGTTAGAAGTTGAGATAATGGAGCTACAGTAGTGGTAGCGGATGACATAACAAGGGCTTTTCTCAAAGATAGGACTTCTCAGAGGCTACCCCAAAACTCCTTTTGCCATCTATGCCTGCTCCTCAGGATGGATCAACCGGGTCATATAATCCTTAAAACTGGCGATCTGTTCCTCTGTGCCTAATACAATAATCCCCATATTGATCTCAATTACCGTATCGGCTGACGGATTTACAATATACTGGCCATCGGGCGTTTTTAGCCCTACGACATTGGCACCTGTGTTCTTCCGGATATTGAGTTCTTTAATGGTCTGTTTGGTCTTTCCCTCTGGGAGGCTGTCGAAAATGACCTCTTCGAACGACACCAGTTCGTCACCCTTTTCCGTGAGGATAGTAAAGAATTCCACGGCATCCGGCTTGGTCACCAGGGTGGCCATGTAGAAGCCTCCGATTTGATTGGGCAGTATTACATGGTCTGCTCCCGCTCGCTTGAGCTTGCGCTCCGCTTTTTGGTAGGTGGCCCGGCTGATGATTTTCAGATTGGATTTCAATTGTCGTGCCGTAAGCACCACATATACATTATCTGTATCTTCCGGTAGGGCAGCGATAAGGGCCGAAGCACGTTCAATGCCGGCTTCTTCCAGCGTTTCATCATTGGTGGCATCTCCTTGCAGGTACGGAGTATTCTCCCGCTGATGCAGGTCATCAATGGTTTCTTGCCGGTTGTCGATCACTACAAAAGGCACCTTGTGGCGGTTGAAGTGTTCGGCAATTTCCTGTCCGTAGCGGCCGTATCCACAGATAATAACATGGTCTTTGAGCTGTGCAATTTTCTTTTCCATGGCTCTGTATTGAAAGAGTTTCTTCAGCCCGCCCTCTACCAGGAAACGGGAAATATTGGTTACCGCATAAGCAAAAATGCCTATGTTGCCGATGATTAGCAGCGAGGCAAATATCCGGCCCGTGTCGCTGAGCGGACGCACCTCTGTGAAGCCCACAGTGCTCAGCGTAATTATGGTCATGTAAAAGGCCTCGGTAAGGGTATAGTTCTCAATAGTAGAAAAGCCGATCACACCTGTGATGATGGCCATAGCCAGGAGAATAGCAGATAAGCGTAGACCCCGGAAGAAGGTCTGTGATTGGCGATCTATACGACTGGTAGGCGTAGTCCTTAACAAAGCGATTACTTCTCCTCAAATATCCGTATTTCTCAACAGAACTCAGTTGAACGGCTTGTTGACAAGGCCATGTTACCCGAATACAATAATTCGGCACGATTGTCGCTATGATTACGGTTACCTTTGAAACCATAATGCAATTCCTTTTATGAGCCGATTTTTTCTGGTAGGGCTACTGGCCTGTTTTTTATTACCTGCTTTCAGTCAAGAGGTCCAATGGGCCAATGAGTTACTGCGGTATAGTTCGCAGTATGGCAACAAATCCTATAGTGCAGAACAGGTCTTAGGCCCACCCAATGCGCTGCCCCAATACGGATCCAGTCAGGTGGCCTGGGCGCCAGCCAAGGAGGAAAACAATATGATCGACTATGTGTGGGTGGAATTTGAAGAGGCTATCCATGTGCAACAGATCGTAGTGGCTGAAAACCTGAATCCCGGGGCCATCAGTAAAATATTTTTGTTCAACGAGCGGAACCGCAGGAAGCTGGTATATGAGCAGGAGGAGTTTGGCGGCTTTTACGGTCCGGGCCGCATGTTCAGCCACACAATGGAGCGTACCGATTACAAAGTAAAGAGCCTGCGACTGGAACTGAACACAGCAGCGGTTCCCGGAATGAATCAAATTGATGCCATTGGTATAGCTGATCACAAAGACCCGATCAAGGCGTCCATCAATTTGGTGGACTATTTCAACTACAAAGGAGAACCTGAAAACTTGGGCCGGGCCGTCAACAGCCGGTTTGAGGACCGTTTGCCGATCATCGCTCCCGATGGACGTACCTTGTACTTTGCTCGTAAAGAACAACCCGATGAGAGCGGTCAGTACCTGTCAGACGACATCTTCTATTCTGAATTGGGCCCAAACGGACAATGGATGCCGGCACAGGATATTGGCAAGCCGTTGAACAATGAGTTTCACAACTATGTCGCGGCTGTTTCTACCGATGGGGAAGAATTGATATTGGCCAATGAATACAATCGCTTTGGTGAGGAAGGGGTCTCGGTGGCCACCCGGAAAAAGGGAAAATGGGGTCGACCGGATGCATTGCGCATCAAAAGCATGTATAACGAAAATGAGTTTTCGTGCTACCATATGGGTGTGGATGGTGACGTCATTTTGCTGGCCATAGAGCAGGATGATACCTATGGCGATATGGACATTTACGTCAGCTTCAAAGAAGAAGGTGACAAGTGGACGCGGCCGCTCAATATTGGTCCACAGGTGAATACAGCCGGTATCGAAGGCAGTGCCTTTCTGGCAGCAGATGGGATGACCATTTATTTCAGCTCCAATGGCCATCCGGGTTACGGGAAGATGGATATGTTCATGAGCCGCAGGTTGGATGATACCTGGACCAATTGGTCTGAGCCAGTGAACCTCGG
>CAJXXO010000082.1 GCA_913062655.1 uncultured Bacteroidota bacterium
AATGTCGACAATGCTGACGCCATTGGTCAACCCTACCAGCGCATACTCCCGGCCCTGTGCATCGGTATACCCCCATACATCATTGAGGCTAGCGGCATAATCCAGGCTATCCAATAAAGTAAGGTTTTGCCCCGCTAGCGGCCAGACACAAAAAAAGGCCAGGAGTATACCCCCCAGCCTTCGTAGTTGTTCTATGGTTATATACTTGTTCAAGGCGTAAATAGTAACCGCAAGGTCTGTCTTTGGTTCGCGGAAACGACCTCCAGTAAATATACACCGCCTTGTGGTAATGCCGGTAAGCGCCATTGTTGTGCACCTGCTGCCAGTACATCCTGTGCAATCAGTTGTCCCGTAACACCAAACAACCGCAGTTGCGCATCATCGGCTAAAGGCTGATCCAGGAGAAGCTGGGCTTGTTGTGCAAAAGGGTTGGGTGTTATGCGCATGCCCAAGTCGCTGGGGGCCAGGGAAATACCAGTGCTTAGGGTTACTTCAACGCTGTCGGTGGTGGTACAGCCATTGCCATCCGTGATTACTACCGTGTACCATCCGGGTGCCAGACCGGTGATGGTATCCTGGTTGACGCCAAAGGCGGTATTCCACTGGTAAGTATAGGGTGGAGTGCCATTGTCCACCGTCACCCAGGCGGCTCCATCGCTGGTACCGGTGCTGTTCTGGCTGCCAAGGGTTACCGATGGACCATCCAATGCCTCAATGTAAGCTGTTTTCGTAACGGTATCATTACCCACTGCGTTGGTCGCTATTAATGTAACATCATAGCGGCCGGGCTGATCAAAGGTGAAGACCGGCTCTTTTTGATTTGAGCTTCCTTCGTTGCTGCCCGGTACCAGCCACTTCCAGGCGGTTACCTGTCCACTGCTGATGTCAAATAGGTGGACCGTAAGTGGAGCACAGTCCACCAGTGGCGTACCGTCAAAAGCGGTTTGCGGCAAAGCAGCGGCATCATACACTTCAAATTTATCAATAGCCGCCTCTACGACATGTCCGGGTGCCTGGTCTTCTGCAATGAAGGTGATGGTCATGGCAGCAGAAGGGTTCACATACTGCTGAATATCGATGGTAAAAGCATTCCAGGAATTTTCCGGCTGCAATGGGGTACCGATCACTACGGTGGCTTGTTGCGTGCCATTGTCGAGTATGGCCACAAGTGAATCGTTGGCGGAACCACTGCCAAAAGCACTAATGAACCAGTAGTCGAAGCGAACGGTGGGCTGTGCCATGTTACTTACATCAAAAACAGGAGACTGCAGCCAGGTCTCGCCATCGTCAATGTCATCATCACCAATGCCCGTACCGCCATTACCGGTTACGTAGCAGTAGTCACCAATATCTGTATCGACATCTTCATCCGTTTGTATCAGGACATTAGGGTTTAGGTTGGTGCCGATGGGAATCGCTCTTTCCCAGGCTCCTGTAGCTGCGGTACTTTGTACGGTCCAGCCAAAGTCCATCACAAAATCGTCATAGTAGCCGGGCGTCAGCAGGAATGAGTAGTCTTTTCCCGGTTCAACATTGATATCCAATTCCCGGGTGCGATAGCCCCATTTCCCTATGCGTACGATGTATTCGGCTGTAAAGACAGCGGGAAATTGAAAGTTACCGTTACCATCTGTTTGCTGGGTGAAGGTGGTATCTTCAGACACGAGCTGCACAGTCGATTGGGCTACCGGCTGATTGGTGAAGGCATCCAACACCTGGCCGGAAACGCTGAAAGTTGGCAACGGCACCAGGTCCACATCGGCTATGGAGGTCTGTCCATTATCGATTCGAATGCCGGTAAGGGTTTTGGGTTCATACCCAATCTTGTCTACAGCTACACTAATGGTAGCAGAGTCGGCAAAACCGGTCTTGTAGGCACCGACAATACTGGTGGTTTCCTGCAAGGTGTCGGGCCCTAATACATTGACACGGGCGCCTTGAAGTGGAGCACCGGTGATCGAGTCGCGAACTACCCCTTCCAATCGGGCCGCATAGACAAACTCCGGGGAGAGTATGAACAATCCTTCTTCAATATCGGTAACCAGGTAATTGCCGGATGGTAAATAAGGATAGACCCCCCAGGCGCCATTGAAGCCATCACCGACCAGCGGAGAGGTGTCGTAATGCCCCGTCTCCACCAAATTGTCAGGTACGGAAGCATCTACCACCTGAAGGCCATCACGATAGTAGGCAGTTACGACAAAGTCACCATCTACAAAACTATTGTGGGGAATGACACCACTACCGGGGCTGCTGCGTATTTCGTCCAGATACTGAATATTGCTGAGGTCACTTACATCATAGGCCGCTACCGGTGCATCCGAACGTTCATCTGTGGTAAACAAGGTGGTGCCGTCATCACTCAGCCACAGGTTGTGCGTAAAGGTGAAAGGTGTCTCCTGGGTGGCCATGATTTTTGAGGCAGGTACCGTGGCCGGTGACTTGTCGGAGATGTCAACGGCAGCAAACCATCCCCGGTAGATCTCAGCGGTCCACATGGTATCCCCGCGTACATAGATATCGTGGATGTAGGCATGGTCATACACCGTCTCAAGAATAGGCTGACCGGGTGTGGTAAAAAGGTCTACAATAATAGCGCCTCCACGACCATAGTTGGCCCCGACAATGTATCCATACCCCTTCTCATCAATGAAGATGTTGTGGGCACTCTGGAATTGTACGTTGCCACTACCTGTCCAGTAGGTTACCGGCATGGAGTCGGGGAGGTGGTTGAGGTTAGCGACCAGCAAACCGCCACCATTCTGATTTTCGTTGGTAACATAGGCGTAGCCATCCCACACTTTTACATCACGCCAGATGGTAGGCGGACCCGGCTCGAAAAACAGCTCAGTGGGTTGACTCGGATTGCTGACATCTACAACGGAAAACCCATCATAGACGCCAACCAGCGCATACTCTTTACCATCCGGTGCCGTATATCCCCAAATGTCACTTAGATCTTCCTGGTAGGTGAGTTGACCCAGGCGCTGAACATTTGTAGCGCTTTGCGCTTGCAGGGCGAGTCCAGCGAGTAACGCCCATCCCAATATCCAATACTTCATATTCCGTTTTAATTGCGATACAATGCTAATGATTTACGCACTTGCACCGGTAATGTTCATGTCATAAAAGACAAACGCAGAACCCAGAACCCAGAACATTGAACCCAGAACATTGAACTCTGAACCCTGAACCCTGAACCCTGAACCCAGAACATTCTCCACCCCCCTCACTCTACCCGCTCGATACGCCAATCTTTGTAGCGGAAGATATGCACTTTTCCATTTACAAACATTTCAATCTCATCCGGGCCGGGGCGGTCCTGCTGTTGCGTTTGGCCTATGTACTGTATGCCGTGGCTGATGCGTTGCTGTACGGCTGGATCAAACAGATTAGGGGGGAGTTGTTCCTGCACGAGCAGCATCACGTGGGTATAGAGCAATTCGTATCCTCGAAGCGTATTTTCGCTTGGTCGGTATCCATATTGTGCTCGATAAGTGGAATCCACATGCTTGTAGAATACACTTCCGGTGTCCATTACTATTCCTTCCGTAAAGTGATAATCCAGGTCATTCAGGTAATCCAGTCGTAAGGACTCATAATTGTCTAACCAAGTTGGCATGCCCATCAAATGAATCGGATATCGTTTTACCTGATTCCCCAGCAAGCGTAAGGTATTGTTTATAAAGACTTCATTGAAGGAGGTGACCACCACCCAATTGGGGGCATCTTTTGATAAGTAAGTAGAATCATAAACGCCATTGGCTTTTGCTTCCAATAAAACACCCGGAGGTAATTCAGTAAATGGGCTATATTCTTCAAGATGACCTAACAAGTTGCGAGCATGGTGCCGATCAGCGTCACTTGCGCTATGAATAATCAATATTTGATCGGTAGAGTCTTGTTTTGCCAGGAAGCCGGCCATGGCCCGATGGTGCGCCCACAGCGTTGGCGTAAAGTGCAGATACCTGTTGTAGGTTGTATCCATGCAAGAGTAGCAGACATACGGTGCTACGATCCAAATGTTCTCATTGCGGGCAGTACGAGCCACCCTTCTAAAATTGTCCGGAAACAAGGGGCCGAGAATCATATCTACATTGGCCATCTCTTGCAAAGCAACCAAAAACTCAATCTCAGACATTTTATTCTTAGTGTCGTATACGTGCAGGGTCAGGTCAATACCAAGAGTGTCTAAATCTTGTAAAGCCAAAAGCATGCCCTCATACATTTCTACGGCTATTCTTGGTCGATAGGCAATGCTTCTGCGCTCAAAATCAAAGGAATCAATAAATTTTTCATCTATAGAAAAGGGGAGCAGTACTGCTATTTCGAAAGACGGTTGCCTGTCGATCACCGGTACATCGGTGGTGTCAATAAGGGTATCGACCACCGCCACGTCAGGCGTATCGATTGGTTCGTCCGGTTGGTCGGCTATCGGTTCATCTGCCGCAGGCTTGAACAGAAAACAACCCTGCACTACTACGAGGAGGGTAAACAAAAGATAGTATGTCAGCTTATTCCCACTCAATGGTTGACGGGGGTTTAGTACTAATATCGTAAACAACACGGTTAATGCCTTTCACCTCATTGATGATTTTTGTACTGATCTCAGCAAAGAAATCATACGGCAATTTACACCAATCGGCTGTCATGCCATCTAATGAGGTAACAGCACGCAGGGCCGCCACATTTTCATAGGTCCGTTCATCACCCATCACGCCTACCGAATGAATAGGCAACAAGATTGTGGCTGCCTGCCACACCTCATCGTACAGGCCGTGGGATTTCAAACCGTTGATAAAGATAGCGTCCGCCTCCTGCAATACCCGCACTTTTTCAGGTGTGATCTCACCCAGGATGCGAATACCCAAGCCCGGTCCGGGGAAGGGGTGGCGACCCAAAATAGTATGGGGTATCTCCAATTCTCGACCTACCCTGCGCACCTCATCCTTGAAGAGCGCCCGAAGTGGCTCTACCACGTGTAGACCCATTTTTTCGGGCAGGCCGCCCACATTATGGTGCGATTTTATGGTAACAGAAGGACCATGCACCGACACCGATTCGATCACATCAGGGTAGATGGTGCCTTGCCCCAGCCAGCTAACACCGGAGATAGCGTGAGCTTCCCTGTCGAAAACTTCAATGAAGGTGCGGCCAATAGCTTTGCGTTTCAGCTCCGGGTCGCTGATGCCATGAAGGGCTTCGTAAAAATCAAGCTTGGCATCCACGCCTTTCACATTCAGGCCCATGCTTTTGTAGGAATCGAGTACCTCTTCGAACTCATTTTTCCGCAACAACCCGTTGTCAACAAAAATGCAATACAAGTTGTCGCCAATCGCCCGGTGGATCAGCTCAGCAGCTACCGTTGAATCCACGCCACCACTTAGGCCCATCACCACTTTGTCCGTACCCAGTTGTTTTCCCAGGGCTTCCACCGTCTCTTCCACGAAGGAGGCCGGTGTCCAGTCGCCTTTGCAGCCACAAATGTTGATCACGAAGTTGTGCAGCAACTGCTTGCCGTGTTCGGAGTGGGTTACCTCGGGATGAAACTGGATGCCAAAGGTCGGGTGGGGAGCATCGGCCTTGCGATAGGCCGCTACCTCTACATCTCTCGTACTGCCAATGATTTCATACCCCTCCGGTAAGGAAAAGATCGTATCCGCATGGCTCATCCAGACCTGTGTATCGGCTGGGATATCGGCAAAGAGGTCGCTGTGATCATGAATTGTGTGCAATCGCGCCCGGCCGTATTCCCGTTTTTGAGACGACTCCACCGAGCCGCCCTGGTGTTGGGCCATGTATTGGGCACCATAACAGATGCCAAGCACCGGCATTTTATCCATAAAATCGGATAATTCCACTTGCGGTGCCTTTTCATCGCGCACGGAAAAGGGACTGCCCGCCAAAATCACTCCCTTGATACCGGTGGTGTCTTCCGGAAATTGATTAAAAGGAACGATCTCCGAAAACACATTCAGTTCGCGCACCCTGCGGGCGATCAACTGCGTGTATTGCGAGCCAAAATCGAGTATCAGTATCTTCTCATGCATGGTGGGGCAAAAGTAGCGCAAAAGATAGGATACAATGGCGCAAAAGAATACACACTGCTGTACAATGGGGCAGCCTTATATCTTCAATAAGGTAGTTCGGTAGGTTTTTGCATCAATCCGGTACAGCAACTGGTAAAGACCGGTCGGTAAGTGCCCTAAACCGGTAAGAGGTACCGTTTGCGAGGCGGGCAGCATAATACGAGACCATACCAGCTTTCCCATTCCATCATACAATTGAAGAGCTACTTCTTTGGTAAGTGGCGCAGAGAAGGTGAGGTTCGCTATGGCCTGCACCGGATTGGGCGAAATTCGGAGTGTTGGGGTTGACGTGGAAGCGCGTCCACTCGGTGCCTGTTGCTGGTACACCCGCACGTAATCCACCTCCATGGCACTTTGAGTAAAGTTGGTATCGATAGTCGGCAGTATCGCGACATTCATTAATATATATTGCGGGTCATCAAAGGGCCAGTTGTCGGCATCCTTTACTGTCGGAGCGTAGGTGTAATGTACCTGTCCATCTACGCTGAAGATAATAGAGTCGGGTGTCCACTCCATCTCGTACACATGAAAGGTGTCCGATACACCGGTGATAAACCGGCCGCCTACATTGACCGTACCGCCAAAGCTGGAAGGCGTATGGATAGCGCTGCTCACATAATCCTGGTTGTGCCCCCAATGCTCCATAATGTCGATCTCGCCACACTGTGGCCAGGGCGTGGTGCCGTAGCCTTTGGTTTGCCAGTACGCACCCGGCTCACTGATATTTTGCCCCAGCATCCAGATCGCTGGCCAGGTTCCTACACCGGTTGGCAGTTTAGCTCGTACCTCCACTTTACCGTAGGTGAAGGTAAACTTACTATTCAACCGTGCAGAGGTATGCTCTTTCGTCACCCCCTGATCCGTGTACGTCTCTGCAATAGCCGTCAGATGCAGGACACCATTCTTTACTTCGGTATTCTCGATCCGGTCGGTATAGTGTTGGATCTCGCCATTGTACCAACTGCCGGGGATAGGCAATTTTGTCTGGTGAAACCACTTGCTCGTGTCCAGGTTGCCGGTGTAGTCAAATTCATCGGCCCAGACCAGTTGGTAGGGTTGGGCAGAAATGGGCAACAGGCTGGTACAAAGAAGCGTAAGGAATAATAGGCGCATCAGGTAGTATTGCATTCAAGGTAAAAATAAGGCATAATCCTTTTCCCTTCCAGCCTTGGCCGGATAACGTATATTTGGCGCATGCGTCAGCTCATTATAGCCTCGCTTTGCGTGCTGGTAGCGGTAAGCTGCAAGAAGGAAAATACCGCTTACACAGGGGTAGGCCAGGTAGTGGATCCGTTTGCCAAAGGATTGCCTGGCATTACCGTACAGGCCGGTGAGCAAACAGCCGTGACCGATGTTGACGGTAATTTTCAATTGGAATTGACTGGCCCACAGCTCCTACAGCCCATCGATTCCCACTATTACTTTGTACCACCAACGGTGCAGGTAAATCGGAATACCGCACCGCTTACGCTGCAAGGCTTTTATCAACTGGACAATACTTCGCAACAAGTGGTCAATTGGCTGGTAGGGCAGCAACTGCCTAATGGTTTGCTGGAGAGTGCGGAGGACGGTAATGTTGTATCACTGTACGATCAGGCGCTGGCAGCCCTGGTCTTCCTGGCGAATGGTCGGGTAGTGGAGGCGGAGCGGATCTTTGATTTCTTCGCTGATCGGGTCAGTTCAGAGCTGAAGAAGGGGCCGGGGGGCTTTGCCCAGTTGCGTGATCGAAATGGAGTGCCGAACAACCACCGCTGGATGGGTGACAACGCCTGGCTGTTGATCGCGTTGCATCATTACAAGTCGGCCACCCAAAATCCACAATACAATAGCTTGATGGAGGCGCTGGAAGACTGGTTACGAAGTCTGCAGGATACCGATGGTGGGCTTTTTGCCGGCTACGCGAGTGACAACAGCCTCTTGAACTACAAAGTGACCGAAGGTATGATCGATGCCTTTGTGGCGGTACCGGGGTACGATTCCTTTCATCAGCAGCTACTTGACTACCTGGAAGCCGATCGTTGGGAGGCTATGGACCAAAATCTCATGGCGTGGCCGGCCAATCCACCGTACAAGTGGGCGCTGGACAATTTCAGTTGGGCCTACTGTGCCTTTCCGGAGTATCCGGTAGCGACACTTGATGCCGCAGATCGCTTTCGGACTACGCAAACGGCAACAGGTACGGGTAACCTATTAGAGGGCTATGATATTGATGAGGACCGGGAAACGATCTTTATGGAAGGTACCGGGCAAATGGCGCTGGCTTTTCATTTGGCCGGCAGAATGGGAGACAAGCAATACTTCCTTGCTGAAATGCGTAAAGCCTATTTCGACAGCCCCACCTACCTCAATGCAGGCGGCTTTCCCTATGCCTCCAATCCCGGTTCGGGGTATGGCAGCGATCCACTCTGGCCGACTGCACATACGGAAATTGCTCTGTCTGGAGGGGCGTGGTATGTGTTGGCGCAAACCGGCTTCAATCCGCTACGGATCGGGCTGGAAAAGCCAGTACCTGAAGCCGATCAATTCTGGTAAAAAAGAGTTGTAATACATATAGTAACTTTTTGTTATCGCATTGATGTAAATCATCAAATTTTTCAGGGGACAACTTTAACATTGGGGCATGATAATTCCTACCTTGTCCCCCCGGCTAGCGGGCACAAAGGGTGCCGCATTTATTGCTTGTCTTGTAAGCGTCTTTTTACTCTTACCAAAGGACCATACAGCACAAAATAAAGTAGGGTTTGAAATACCGGGAGTGAGCGAAGAAGGCTTTTTTGAGATTGTTAAGCCGGCCTTCGCTGCTGCCGATTTACCTCCTGTATATGTCAACAGGAATAAGAAGGAAGCCATATCGAACTGGTATGAATACAATGACCTGCTGTTTGAATACCGGTGCAAATACAAAGCCACCTGGAATGCCGGGATCATCAGCGTAGAGGTGACCGATATCCAGTATCGCTCAACAGCCAGTTGGGAGCCCCACATGCTCCCGGTGTCGAAAAAGAGAAAAGGAAAACTATTGGGGGACTTAGAGTCGGCATTGACAGAGATGGGTGCCGAATATCCCTTTGAAGAAAAGCAAATGGCCAGCGAAGGGTCGGATGTGCCGAATGAGAAAAGCGCTCCGGGAACTTCGAACGAAGGAACAGCATCAGCCAGTGATATTAGTACTTCAGAGGCATCGCAGACTTCCCTTATCGATCCGGCTATTGCTGATTCCGTGGCGATGATAGAACTTGATGATTCCTATATCCCGATACTATACATCACTGCCGGGGGGGAATTGATGGCATTGGTAAATGGGCCAGAAAGACAACAACCCGTAATGGTATGGTACATGCCCTCCATTGAGGTAGATCCTATGCTCATCACTTTGGA
>CAJXXO010000083.1 GCA_913062655.1 uncultured Bacteroidota bacterium
TTCATAGAAGTAAACTACCCCTGCATCTGTAAGTCCATTCCATTCTACATTGGGTGCACCAACAGCAACCAGGCCACTCTTGATACTTACTGATGTGCCAAACTCATCAAAAGCGTTTTGGAAGGTTGGTCTGGTGAGTTTGGTAACGGTATTCCATTCCCCTGACTTATCTAATTCATAGATGTAGGCCGAACCAACATCGAATACAGACGGCTGATCATCCTTATCATCATCATTAGAACCCACCACCATAAAGTTGCCATCAATATCAATGGATGCCCCAAAGTGGTCATAAACGGCACCCGGATTAATAGTGCCATCTGGATCCCAACCGCCATCCTGGGCAGGTTTGTAGTACACAACCCGACCATTTTGCGTGCTATTTCCAAAGAATGCGCCAGCTACAGGTTTTTGTTTGCTGACACCTACATCCCAACCCAGATAATTCTGGTCGGTACCGGCACGAGTAGCGCTATTATAGCTCCAGTCATTTGCTGTGAGGTTGAACGTATTGAAACCACCGGTAATATTGCTATTGCTCGTTACTACATAAGGCGAGCCACCAAATACTATATTGTCGGTGCCCGCTACGCTAAACCCTATTTGTGCATTATCCTCAAAAGTTTTTGGCAGGTTAACGGCTGGACTAAAGAACAGCGTAACCTCATCGATCGAAACGGTTCCCGACAAAGTATCGATGTCATTATTATCAGGATCTGATAGCTGCAGCCTAAATCTGATGCGATAGGTGGCAGTAGGATTAGGATTATTGGTTGTCGCATCAGTTAAGCCATATATGGCTTTATACGCTGAATCATCGCCTTGGTTATCATCTGAGAACAAGTTGCCTGTAGGACTAAACTCAGCATCTATATTGCTTTGATTGGCAATTCTCGTTCCATTATTTGGATGATTATTGAATAATGCCACCTCAAGGCCTTGATCATTTATCAACCAAACCGTATCCAATCTAACATCTGCGTCAGCCGTTTTGGTCATTCTTAGATATACTTTATCCAGATAGATGTCTTCTCCAATTATATTTTCATTGAAAGAAAAGGCTGTACCTGCAGTGGAGTCGAGAAAGGCCACGGACGCTGGCACCAAGGTATCAGATTGGGCAAGCGTATAGGTTCTGGAGAAGCCGGGCGACATCGACTTGGTATACTGATCGGCTCCGCTTTTAATGATCAGTGCGGTATCTCCTACACCTGTTCCATTCTTATTGTACACATGGATTTCACCCGTAGAGGCTCCTGTGCCATAGAAAGAGAAGTTAATATTACCTCCAGTAGTCGTAAGCTCTCTTGCCAGGCTTGTTCTTGAATAAGAACCACTTGCTGTAGGATAGTTAATAACAACATACGCGTCATTACTTGTACAGAAAGTATTTACAGCCGAGGAGGCATCTAGCCTGACTTGTAGCGTACTATCTGCTATCCAGGAATTAATATCTGCCGCAGGCAGCGTATATGAGAAGTTGTAAGTACCCCCGTAGTAGCTCGGGTCACATTGTGGTGGGAGATTCCCGAATGGGTTGATGACTTGATATGCGGTACCCAAAAAGCTGCCTTCCACATATACCTCATAATATTCTGAAACATCATTCAAGTCACCTCTTGCATATACACGTATCGTACCATCTCCCGTTGCTGTTGGCATCGCAACGCCTGGCGCCTGTGGTGCCCCTACCAGTAGTTTACCTGGCGTCAGAAATACATCTTTGCCAAACTGCGGATTGATACCACTAGAGGAAGGTGGGGTTAATGTTTCGGCAAAATCGTAGTTACCTACATTATTCTTGGTGAACACTTGTACTGCATTGTCTACCCCAGCAGCTACGGCCATGCCTTCATCAATATCTACTCTGGTACCCAAACGCGCTGACCCCGTACCTTCTACGGTAGTAATGGGACTAAATCGCTGAATTTCTGCGTACCCAGGGTCTGTGTTACTGGTATCAGAATAAACGGTATCTCCAGGTGCAATAACTTTATAGGCTACAGCACCATATATGGGATCGGCCCCATAGTTGGTTAGTTGATTGAAAACATCTCTGTATCTACGGATACCTGCTTGTACATTCGCTATCGGTAAATCATTTCTCAAGATGATAAACCCATCATTTGAGCTGGATGGATAGGTCCAGGTCACTTCTACCTGATTAAAGTAGGTACCATCCGAAGCTTGTAGGTTCTGCGGAACAGACAGCGTTGGGAATGTGACCTGCACAGAGTCGAAGGCAGAATAGTAATCGGCCCCTACTGTTTTAAAAGCCCGAATCTTGTACCAGAACGTAGCATCTGGTCTACCTTCACTGTCTGTAAAACTAAAGCTTACCTCCTGCCCAGACTTTTGCTCTAGCTGCACACTGTCGCGGAAAAACTGGAAACCGGTATATCCATCCTGAGCGGTGTATACGCCTTGTAGTGATATTTGATCCACGCCTATCGTATTGCCGATAATACTTGGCGCTACAATTGAAGGGTATAATACACTCTTCCAGGTGGTATCCGACTCGTAGATGAGTCCATCTTTTTCCACTTCCACCATAACAGCGTAATAGTTGCTATCATCCGGTACACCCCAATAGTCAATACTGAATTTTGGATCCGCTTTGTCAACTGTATCAATAATCTCCTTTCCGCGATAGATAACGGCCCGATCATAATACCTGGACGTATGTCGCCAGGTGATATCGATGCGATTATCGGTCGGTACTGGTGTGAGCACAAAGTCTGTAATTGGTGCCACCTCTGGGAATCGGGTCTTGGCTACGCGCTCCGGAGAAGTGTAGAAGCCTGATGCGCCCACTTCAACAGCAGTGACCACATAGGTATAGTTATAGGTAGGCAAGCCGGTTGAATCAACAAACGTAAGCCGGCTTCCCGTAGGTACTGAGGCGATCACCACCCCATTGCGCTTGATCTCATAATAGGTATGACGATCTGTAGGGTGACTCCAGAAGAGTTTGACCACATCCTCATCACTATCCGGTATGGCTTGCAACGCTTCCACAGGTGCTAATTGTGGCACCTGAATGACTGCTGTATCCTGCTCAGATACTTGTGTGCCTGACGGTAACTCCCAATAAGCCTCAATACTATATACATAGCCGAAGCCTGGTGCTGCAATAAGATCGAGGTAATTCTTAGGCTGCAACCCATCGATATCTGCAATTTGCCCCAAGCCTCTGTTCAGGCGGAAGCCGGTGTAGTTGGTAGAGGTGGTATTCCAACGAAGCTCCACTTTGTTGGTCAGCGGATCAATAGAGGCCATAAACTCGGTGATCTCGGCTACTTCTTCTTCTACCGGAATAGCCTTTTGATAGAAGGTATCGATGAAGTTAACCACATAGCGGTCCTCGGCCCCTGTCATAGGTATGAACTGCGTAGGCTGTATAAATTTCGCATTCGGCCCAACAGCCATGATGGTGAGGGTATCGCCCGGAACTTTTTGTGTAGGCAATATCCGATAGAAACCGGTGGCATCGGTCTTGGTCTGATGCATCACCTTTCCATCTTTCATGACCAGGATATCAATATCTGGAATACCGAAGCCGGACTCCGTTTGTGTCACCCCTTCGATTTGCATCAGCGAACGCAATGCACCTGCATCGGAAGCTCTATTGGAGGTAAGGCCCTGGAAGCGTGCTTCCAACTGGTAGAGGTACGTTTCCCCTTCTACCGCTGATGTGTCATAATAGTAGCGTACATTATTGGCCAATGAATCCATCAACATGCCATCGCGGTACACAAAGAAACGCGATAAGACATAGGGTGGATAATCCCAACTCAACTGTACGTGACTCGGATAACCATCTGAGGCGACAAAGTTTTGGGGTACTTGCAGTGCAGATACCGCCAAGGTTCCGGGAGCAGCACTGGCATTTTGAGCAGCCGAATGGTACCTTGCCCGCTTGATCTGACGGAAGCTGGTGAGGGTATAATTTCTTGTAGCCCCCGAAGAGGAATTACTGAAGCCCTCTGTATAACTACGTGCATAGTCAGGCAATATCGCAATAGTGTCGTTCCCCCGCTTCAACAGGAAGCCGTCAATATTGGCTGACACCATATCCCAAGTCAAATCAATAGCTCCTGCCTGACTGTTGGCCACTGCCGTAAAGTTGCTTGGCGGTGTTACATCCGGGTATGTTTCGCTGTCTGTTCCAAGAGGGCCCGTATGGTGAGGATTGCGTTTAATCAAGGCTACACCGTAGGTATAGCTCTCACCCGGTGTACCGGTGTAATCGACAAAACTATAATTCCAATTGCCCCCTGCAGTACCAGCAATAAAATCTTTGTGTATTTCAATTAGTGAATCTGTTACACCATTGGCCGTTCTCGTGATACGGAACCCATAGAAGTTTTGGTTGCCATTAGTCGGGTAACTAAAGGTAACATTCACCCGGTCTGCATTATTAACGGCTGTAGCCAACACATTTTGGGGCGGAATGAAATCCGGATAGGTAATGGTCAATGGATCGGTAAAGACAAGTGCAGACTCGTATATGACACCTCCACGCTCATCAAATGCTGTGATGGAGTAAGAATAAGCAGTGCCCGGTATGCCCGCATTATCTACGTAAGTGAAAGAATCGCTTACTGATCCGGTGTGAATCAATGTACCGTTGCGATAGAGATAAAATCCTTCAATGGTCGAGGAGGTATGCGTCCAGTTCAGGGTCACGTTACCGGCAAGCGCATCGATCTGTGCCGTTAAGGTATCTACCGGTAATAAATCAGGAACCGCGTAGGTGGTGCTGGCATAGGCAGCCGTAACCAAGGTATCATTATCCTGTACATAAGCCACCAGGTCGTATTCTGCTGTGGAGCCCGGTGTGGCTTCTTCATCGATGTAGGAGGTAAGGCTTATCGAATTCGTATCGGTAAGGATTTCCAACAGGTCACCGTCTCTAAATACCTGGAAAAAAGTAGTATCGCTACTCGTATAACCCCAGGTCAACGCGACAATATCTTGCCCTGCCGGCTGGCTAGCCGTAAAGTTGCTGAGCGTAATGGCCTGACTGCCCTGCGTATCGATTGGGAATGTACTTTCTACCAATACCGGGCTAAACTGGTTGTTCTCCGCATCAAATGACAAGGTGATCGGTGTAGCCGATGAATCATTCGCGGCATGCAGCGTGATCACATAATTGCTTGACGAGTTGTAAAACACTTCATCGAAGTGGAAGTCACCTACCAAACCGGCAATCGCTTCACGGACGATGGTATCGCCTAGTACGATGCTGGTAGCCCGGATGGTATCGCCCTGGATGGCGAACAAACCGCCCTCCGATACCACATAGCCGGCAATCGTTCCGGTGC
Organism: uncultured Bacteroidota bacterium; assembly: GCA_913062655.1. Lineage (GTDB taxonomy): Bacteria > Bacteroidota > Bacteroidia > Chitinophagales > S012-47 > CAJXXO01. The sequence continues at coordinate 5,328 of CAJXXO010000083.1, forward strand.
CGTCTACCCCGCCAGAGTCAATGGCTGACACTACGATCTGGCCATCCTTGTATAATCGCCACTCATAGCCATGGCGTCTGCCTGGAATGGGGTTGTCGTCATCGTAGGCTGTAGTTGTGCTATCGAGTTGGGCAAAGAAGGCCCTGTCGCGGCTGATCTCGATCCGATCGCCAAAGGCCTGCATATTGTTCCAGGTCAGCGCTACCTTATCTGGGTTCGTGTTGTCACTCGCCAGGAAATCTATGGGTAAAGTATTCCCCCTTACGCATATGGAGTCATACACCAAGCCTACCCCATTTTTATCGGTAAACCAGGTGGAAAATGGCACCAAACAGTAACGATAAGGCTGCCCATTCACCAGAGAGTTGGTATCGCCATAAACGAAAGCATCCGCCCAGGATTGGCCATTGCTATCCACCAGTGCGATAGATTCTCCATCACGGGTAATCCGATGGTAGGACAAGGCATCAGAATTGGTGGTCCAGGTGAATTTTATACTATCCGGACGACTGGAGTCGACCGCTACCGTAGAGTATTGGAAAGGCAGTGTAGAACCCGTATCCACCAAGGTGGGGGTCAGCTTCCAACCGAAGCCCACTTCATAGGTGTTCAACTGATAGGTAATATGCTTATCCGGACCTACAGCATGCTGTACATAACCCGGCACAGTGGCTGAAATGGAATCGATCACCCAGGTGGCTGGGCCAGATGGCTGGTAAATAGCTGGTTGCGGGTAATTACCAGTGGCTTCTGCCACCGAGGTTCCCGCCCCTTCATTCACCTTCCAGTAACCGGCTAAACCGGCAGGTAAAGAGGTCAGTACGCCATTGTAAAAATCTTTGATTTCCGTGGCTGTACGAGCAATATTCCAATAGCGGATATCTCTCAGTTCACCATTGAGCGCATAGTTGGTTCCATTCACCGTTGAGGCCCCAAACTGCTCTACACCAAAGATGCATAGGAAGTCGATCTCATCCGTCAGCTCCCCGTTTACATACAGTTTGGTATTGTCCGCCAGTGAATCGGTAACAAAAGCGAGATGCGTCCACTTGTCGGCTGGAATTTGATAGTTGAAAAATACGGGGGTATTACCTGCTAAAAAGTTGACGCGGTTATCGCCTGGTGCCGTCAAGTTGAAAGACACATTTTGGTCGGCCAAAAGTGGCGAATAGCCGGCAGTATTTAGCGGGCCATTATGCTTTACCCATACCTCGAAGGTGAGAGACCCGCTAACCAGACTACTGAAACTGTTGGTAAAATTCCAGTTTGTTCCATCGAAGTCGAATTGATAGACTTTTCCCTGGTCTGAATTTTCAAATGGAGCACCGAGAAAGGCCACATCATTGCCCAGGGCCAGCGCCTGTCCAAAGCCATCACCTACCACCCCACCGGTGCGGGTGAGTTTACCTTCCTGTGTCCAACTTCCACTGTTCTCCACAAACACATAGGCGGCACCATTGTCCGCACCACGATCAGGGGCGCTGACCAACAAGCGATTACTCAAATACTGGAGTGCCGTACCGAAACGGTCACCTGCATTTAATTCAGCAGGGGCTACTGAACCGGAGAAAGACCAGATGGTGGAGGGGCTTTTCACATAAAAAACGACCCTGCCGGCACCGCCATTAAAGCCAGGTGCCCCCATAGCAATTTTGTTGCCCTGAATGCTTACGCTGTTACCATTTCGATCGCCAGGGGAGTGATTGGTAGGCTGTAAACGGGAACGATAGATCCAATAAGGACCAAACTCCTCGTATACATAAGCCGATCCGGCATTCTGTTGCTCCCCCGGTGCACCGATGACCAAAAAGCCGTTATCAAAATCAATCGAGCTACCGAATTGCTGATTCTGCAACGGCTTGCGTGAAAACTGTCTGCGGCTGTAGTTCCAATTATTGCCAGAGCGGTTGTAGAAATACACCACGCCAGGCCCAAACTTACGGGGAGCGCCTACCCAGGCATAATTTTGACTGATCGCCACCGCGTGACCAAAGCCGTCATTGGACTGCAGGATGTCCTCTTGCAGTGTTGCCCGCTCCACCCAGTTAGCGCCAACTCGTTCGAAGACGTAAGCAAAGCCATTGCCGCCCGGAGCAGATACAATCGCATAATTACCATCGATGTCTACAGCATAGCCCAGTTGCGCATTGGCATTCAGGTTGGTTGGCCGAAGCTCGGTTACACGCGCCCACCCATTGGCCGTATTTTCGTATACATACACCGCACCACTATCCTGCTTTGCCTTAGGTGCACCAATGATAGCATAATTGCCATCTACAGCAACAGCATGACCAAATTGCTGCAGATAGCCTGCTGTGCGATTGCTTCCCGTATACCCTTGGTCCAATAAGAGGTAATCTCCACCACTCACCCGAAGGGCTACACGTGCAACAGTATCTTCCGGCACCTCCGTGATGAGCTGCGTAAAAATATCTTTACCATTGGTAGTATCCCGGACCTCTAAATACACCTCATTTCCAGCATTGATGGCCGGACGAAGGTCTGAGGCATTGATACTCCAGGATACATCTATAAAGGCATCACTTGCATCATCAGAGGCGGTGAGTCCGTTGTAGAGATAACTGGAGTCTGCTACACAGTTTTTGAAGGAAGACTCGACATTTCCTTGCACTGTGGTGATGCAATATTTTAACAACTGCCCGGCAATGGGGTTGTTATCGACAAATTGCGTGGTACCTAGATTATTGATCGTAGTAAGCTCTATTCCATTTCGATAGATCCGGTAGCCGGTAGCCGGTGCTGAAGCGGCAGACCAGTCCAGTTGAATCTTACCATTAGCGTCCAGTGACGCATCGAAAAAGGTAGGTGCTTTCAGTTGAGCAAAGGAAGTAAGGGTCACGAATAGTGACACAGCAAGAACTACTATGCGTTGCATAATTTCTAGATTTTGGGTGAATGTGTTTCGGGAAATAAAGGATCAACTAAAGGAGGTAGCGTACTTAGGGCTACTTAGAAATAATCCATTACCTGAGGCGATAGGCAAATAGATAGGAGACGCTCTTGATCCGCAGTAAACTGCAGTAACGTTAAGGGTTCCATAAGTTAGGTTTTGGTGGTTGAAGCTCTATAGCTGCTGTAATTTACTACAGGAAATTGAATATCAAATCATTCGACAGCTTTTAATTTTGTTATCTAAAACTGAAGGCTCACCCTAATCGATTGTAAACCATACACTTAAACAAAAGAAAGGCTCATTCGATTTTTTGAATGAGCCTTTTTCAACATTTGCTATTTGTATCTATTTGTTTTTCACGTATTTATTGAGAAAAACGTCCATTTCCCACAGCATGTGCAAGATGGATTCCTCTGCCCGATATCCGTGGCTTTCGTGAGGTAGCATTACCAATCGTGCTGTTCCGCCTAGCCCTTTGATAGCAGCGTACAGCCTTTCGCTTTGCATAGGAAAGGTGCCCGAGTTATTATCTGCCTCACCATGGATGAGCAGCAGCGGTTCATCTATTTTATCAGCATGCATAAAAGGCGACATAGCATAGTACACCTCGGGAGCATCCCAATAGGTGCGTTCCTCAGATTGAAAACCGAAAGGCGTAAGCGTTCGGTTGTAGGCCCCACTGCGGGCAATACCTGCTGCCAACAAATCGGAATGCGCTAGTAGATTAGCTGTCATAAAAGCACCATACGAATGACCGCCAATAGCTACCCGGTCGGGATCGCCCACACCCATCTTATCGAGTGTGTCGATAGCTGCTGCCAAATTCGCTACCAATTGCTCCCGGAAATTATCGTTGGGCTCCTCTTCGCCTTCGCCAATAATCGGCATACTGATATCATCAAACACCGCATAGCCCTGTGTAACAAAATAGAGAGGCGAATACCAACCGAGTCTAATAAACTCATATGGGGAGCCCTGCACCTGACTGGCCGCATCAGCACTTTTGAATTCATCCGGATAGGCCCACATCAATACCGGTAAGCGACCATCATTAGGATCGTATCCTTTTTGAGATAACCAATGTTTAAGATTTTTTAATCTTTTTTGATAGTACCATTGAGGAGTATCTGGACCAAATTTTATCATAAAATCTGCTGAATAATAATGTAAAGGCCTTATATTATCTATGCCAACTAGTTCGTCATCATCCTTAAAAAC
>CAJXXO010000084.1 GCA_913062655.1 uncultured Bacteroidota bacterium
GATCCATAATTATTCATGCCAGATACAACTAGCCCACCGTTTGGTGAAACATCTATATCGATTCCAAAAGTGTTATTGTTAAGATGGTAGGCTTTAGACCAAACTAAATTGCCTGAGGTATCAGTACATAAAATGATCATCTCATCATTAGATGAAGTGACTCTTGCCCTACCAAGCATGTAGATTTTGTCCCTATCTCTTACAGCAGCTCGTGCATTGACTCGTGCATTATAACCGTAGCTCTTATTCCAGATTTCTGTGCCATTCAGCGCATAAGCACTGAGGTTAAATTGCATGATACCTGTTGCATTGTAGGATTGAGAATTTCCTACTAGAAAGAAGGAGCTATTATCTTTCTCGAGAATGGATAAACCATGGTCATTTCCACTATCGCCAATAATCTTATGCCAGATAACTGCACCAGTTGATTTATTATATCTAATTAGCAATATATCTGACTTGCCAAATGTTCTATTATTGGCCGTTCCCACTGCGATTGCATCAGATTGTAAATCGGGAAACGTAGTTATGTATCTAACATAGTCATCTGATGTGGACCCACCATTGAAAGGGTCCTCCTTGCCGAAAATAAAACTACCTGAGCTGTCGATAGATAGAAGGGTGCCCGAAACCACTTTCCCTCCTATTGCAATATTGCGATTATTCAACAAATTGATTGTTATCGGGAAGCCAGAGAAGCTGGAATTGGTATATTTATTTATCCATGAAGGTACTCCATTTGAATCTACCTTCATTACAAACAATGAGGATCCGGTATCTAAATATCTTCCTGTAAGATAAAAATTGCTAGAACTGTCAATAGCTAAGGAGTGTACTTGAAATTGGTTTGCGTTGTAATAGGTATTTTCAAAAACCTCTACGGGTATCGTATCTCCAGCACAGGAGGCCAGCGTCTCCAACAACGCATGACCGGATACTCCACCGCTACAGTTAGCGTCAGTAACTGAAACCAAGGAGACCGTATCCGTGCCGTTGACACTTATCGGCAATAGGAAAGGAGAAGTGGTAATGCCCGATTGAGAAAAAGTGTCCGTTTTGTTGGTCCAGGTAAGATGCCAGGGTGAACGGCCGGTTAGTGTGACGGGAATATATGCTGTGCCGCCAGGAATAACCGAGTAGGTGCCACTAATAACTGCAGAAGGGGAGTCCACTACCACGAAGTCATCGTACACGACCGTATCCCAACCGATTGGATTCTGATACGCGATGCGTACATCGAAAATGCCCGCAGTATCGTATCGTACCGTGGCTTGCAGGCTGCCGGACGTATCCGGTGTTCCTCCCTCAAAAATCCACTGAATGTCGGTTACATCACAAGAGGTCTGCACGGTGAAGGTATGTTGGCTGCCCGGACAAATTTGTTGGGGCTGGGCCACAGTCGACAATTCTGCGGTATAGGCGCATGCTAGTGCAGCTTGGGCATCTATTCTTCCGGCTCCCAGCAATCCGGCATATGAAGGATTAATAGAGTCAATTGGAATGGCAGTAGATTTCAAACAATGTTCAATATCGTCTACCGATAACTTTTCACAGCCGCTTTGCATCAGAGCCACCAGACCGGCCACCAAAGGGCTGGACATGCTGGTGCCGTTTTTGATACCATATGGAATGTTAGGGTCAGCAGTAGCGCTGTAAATGTTTCTACCGGGCGCCATGACATCCACAGTGGGTCCGTAATTGGAGAAGAAGGCGATTCGGTCATTAGGATTGGTGGCCCCTACGCTGATTACATGATCGTAACTGGCCGGATACATGGGAATGATGGAATGAAAATTGCCGGCTGCGGCAACACAGACTATACCCTTCTGGTAGGCCACGTCAAACAATGCCTGGTACGTCTGTGAAGATGCCCCACCACCCCATGACATGTTAATTACATCCACTCCTAGATTGATGGCGTAGTCTACACCCTGGTAGGCATTTACAATATTCTCTGTAGCGTCCTGTGCAATTTTCACAGGTACGATGGTACTGTTGAATCCCATGCCTGCAATCCCTTGCCCGTTATCGGTAACACCGGCTGCCAATGCGGCTACATGAGTGCCATGCGAAAAGTATTGTGCCGAGGCATTGCTGGGTGGATTGGGGTCATTGTCTCCATCCGCTACATCATAGCCATTCACGTCATCTATGTAGCCATTCAGGTCATCATCTATGCCGTTACCGGGTATTTCATTAGGATGCGTCCAAATATTGGCTGCCAGATCAGGATGAGAAAGCAGGACCGCATCATCCACCACCGCTATGGTGACGGAGGAATCTCCGGTGGTGATGCCCCAAGCGCCTTCAGCATCTATCACCTGCAAATACCATTGTGCAGGATGGAGATCGTTTGGGGTATAAAAAAACTGATAATCGGGTATGCGCTCTGCATAGTCAACCTGTGGAATCTGTTCTAGTGAGGCAATGATATCATCTGGATCGGCTGCAGCACGGTAAGTTACCACATATATGGTCTGCAACAGTTCATGAGCAGTGGTAAAGGCCTTTTCTGCTCTTTCAAATTGAAATTGCTCTGCAGTAGCCAACCAATCGGGGTTAGACAATTGCAATCGGTTGATCTCTTCAGGACTCATCTCCTGTCTAAACTTTACAAATAGCTGCTGGTCAACGTAGTCAGCTTGTGCGATAAGCCCGAAAGGGATGAAGAGTAAACACAGGAGTAAGAGGGATGCACGTAACATACAGGGCTATTGTGATAGCCTAAAAATATAAATAAAATGGTATGCTTTGTGTTTTTTGCTGTACAATTAACCGGGTTGCACAAAATCATACTTGCGCTCAAACCATTTTTTGCGCTTCACCTTGATGGATATTTCCATAGGAATATCTTCTTTCGGGCGATCGAAGTCGTCCGTTTCAGCTTGCGCTATTTTGTGAATGACTTCCAGGCCTTCCAGCACCTCTCCAAATACGGTGTAGTCCTGATCCAGATGAGGTACTCCGCCTAGGTTCAGATAGGTGTCTCGGTGAGCTTCTGGGTAGGTGTATTCTTTTTGCTTTTCCAATTGATCAAGCTCTTGGTCGGTCCGTTTGCGACCCTCCACGATATAAAACTGACAACCACTTGAAGCTTTATCAGGATTATTGTCACGAGCCGCAGCCAGGGCACCTGTTTTGTGGTATAAGTCGGGGTGAAATTCCGCGTCTATCCGGTAACCCACATCACCATTACCTAATAGCTGTTCTGGCCGGGCGTTTCGAGAATCAGGATCACCACCTTGTATCATAAAGTCCTCAATTACGCGATGAAACAGGAGCCCATCATAAAACCCTTCTTCTACCAGTTTGATAAAGTTTGCCTTGTGCTTGGGTGTTATGTCATACAAGACCAGTCTCACCTCCCCTAGTGGGGTAGATAGCGTAACGAGATAATCCTTTTTGGGGTGGTTGATATATTCTTGTGCCTGTAGGCCGGTTAAGCAGGCAAAGGCAAGCAATAGGCTAAGTATCCCGATTCTCATAGCTCATTATTTGTGCACTAAAATGCCAATTTTTGCCGTGTAAATGCCTGACAAAAATCAACTTGCACGCATGAGTAAATTTTTTCCGTAGATATCTTGAACTTTTGCCCACTATTTCTGTATTTAGCTCCATGATGAATAGCCAACTCCATACATGTTGCTGTTGCTGTTGTTGCCGACAACATCGGGAGGGCTATAGCTATTGATTTAATTGTATGAATCGACATACAAAGGCCCTCCGAGAATTTGGAGGGCCTTTTTTTATGGCAAAAATGCAACTATGGACGTCACCTTTGCTTACAACTTAGATAGGCTTCGATCACTTTCAAAGCGAATTGGAGCTACACCATTGCTAGATCTTTCCGGTCTCCTGGCTAATGACCGGGTTAAACTCTACGCAAAAGCAGAATGGTGTCAATTAGGCGGCAGTGTAAAAGCTCGTGCAGCCTATCGCATTATGGCCGATGCTGTGGAGCAAGGGCTGTGGCAACCAGGTATGCACATGTTGGATGCTACAAGCGGAAATACGGGTATAGCTTACGCTGCTATTGGTGCGGCTGCAGGCATCCCTGTAACACTGTGCCTGCCGGATAATGCTTCCCAAGAGCGGAAGACGCTATTGCAAGCACTGGGTGCTGAACTAGTGTATACGTCACCATTTGAAAACACAGATGGGGCACAACGCGAAGCCAAATTGATGGCCGATAATGCCCCTGAGCGGTTCTGTTATCTTGATCAATACAGCAACCGGTCTAATTGGTTAGCACATTATGACACCACTGCGGAGGAAATATGGACGCAATCGGAGCAGGCCATAACCCATTTTGTAACTGGTCTGGGTACTAGTGGATCATTTATGGGTATCACAAGAAAACTGAAAGAGAAGGATGCGCGTATTCAATGTGTGGCCTTACAGCCCGATAGTATACTGCACGGCTTAGAGGGCTGGAAGCACATGCCCAGCGCCAAAGTCCCCGCTTTTTACAACCCTGACCAGGCAGACGAACATCACTCGGTTGATAGTATGGACGCTTTGGCCATGATGAAACGATTAGCCAGAGAAGAAGGGTTATTAGTTTCCCCGTCATCTGCGGCCAATGTATGGGGGGCGCTTCGTGTAGCAGATACCCTAGAAAGTGGCACGATTGTAACATTACTGCCTGACGATGCCAGCAAGTATGGCGAGGTATGGGCACAGATAGAAGATGTAAATCTATAATTCGATATGGCGATAGCAATAGAATTTGAAGCCTTGCAAGTAATGAAAGAGGATGCAATAGATGCCTATCCGGATGAGTGCTGTGGATTTCTTTATGGCGATGAAAAAGACCTCAGAACCATAACCCTGGCCCGGCCAGTTCACAATGCTAAGGAGGGCGATAAGCGCAGGCGTTTTGAAATTGCAGCATCTGATTACATGGATGCAGAACAATTCGCAGCCGATGAGGGGCTTAGTCTCCTTGGCGTGTACCACTCTCATCCCGACCATCCGGCTATTCCCTCAATTCATGATCTCCGGCAAGCCATGCCTTTCTTCAGCTACATTATCCTTAGTGTGAAAAAAGGAAAAGTGGTGGATCTGCGAAGCTGGCAGTTGTCAGGTGACGGTCGATTTGAAGAGGAAGCTTTAGAGAAAGATTTGAATACAAAGATTTTGGAACTACTTAATTCATAAAAACGCAATCCTATGGCGAAGATCAGCATACCTACTCCATTGAGAAGATTTACCGACAATGAGCGTCAACTGGTTACTCAGGGCAGTACTGTACAAGAGGCAATTCAGGAACTGGCCGATCAATATCCCGACCTCAAGCCTCATTTATTGAATGACGAAGGCCAATTGAAGCCTTTTATCCGAATCTATATCGGTGATGAGGACATCAAAGCGTTGCAGAACGAGGATACACCCGTAGATGATGAAACTATCATTAACCTGATTCCTGCCATTGCAGGTGGACAATAAAACCGCTACTGCTATGCCAGAAGTAACCTTTTCGAAACAAGAACTTGAGAGATACGCACGGCACCTTATCATTCCCGACTTTAATATTGATGGACAGCGAAAGCTAAAAGCGGGAAGAGTCCTGGTCATTGGTACTGGTGGGCTAGGGGCACCACTGTTACAGTATTTGGCAGCAGCGGGTGTAGGTCATCTCGGTATTGTAGATTTTGATGTAGTGGAAGACAGCAACCTTCAGCGTCAGGTATTATTTACTACACATGATATCGGCAGGCCTAAGGTAGAAGTAGCAGCCGAGCGTCTGCGCGCGCAGAATCCCCATATTGAGATAGCTACCTACAATACTCGTTTTACCAGTGATAATGCCTTGGACATCATGAAAGGGTATGATGTAGTAGCTGATGGTACAGATAATTTTGCTACCCGGTATCTGGTAAACGATGCTGCAGTTCTCACAGGCATACCCAATGTTTATGCTTCCATCTTTCGTTTTGATGGCCAGGTGTCAGTATTCAATTACAGAAAACCGGATGGCGAAATAGGTCCCAATTATCGTGATATGTTTCCAGAGCCTCCACCTCCTGGTCTGGTGCCCAACTGTGCAGAAGGGGGGGTTATAGGTGTGCTGCCAGGCATTGTGGGCAGTCTGCAGGCCAACGAGGTGATTAAGGTAATAACTGGGGTAGGAGAACCCTTGGCAGGGCGGTTATTTCTTTTCGATGCATTGACGTTTCAAACCAAAATACTAAAGGTGCATAAGGAAAAGACTAATCCGCTTACCGGAGATCATCCAACTCAGACGGAGTTGCTCAAGGACTATGAAAGCTTTTGCGGATTCGACCCGGGAGCGGAAGAAAAGCCGGTAAAGGAAATCACTGTACAGGAGTTGCTTCGGATGAAGGAGAGTCAGGCTCCCTTTCAATTGATCGATGTGCGCGAACCCTATGAGTTTGATATTGCAGAGATGGGGGGGCAGCTTATGCCACTGGGAAGCATAGAGCAACATATTAATGAGATTGAAAGCGATAAGCAAGTGATCGTCCACTGCCGCAGTGGTGTTCGCAGTGCGAATGCGATTCGATTATTGGAGAAAAAGTATGGGTTTACTAACCTGTATAATTTGAAGGGGGGCATTTTAGCTTATGCAGATGAGGTTGACACCTCCATAGCAAAATACTAATTTGCACATTAAACCTTTTGGATAGCCCAGCCTCAAAAGGCTGGGTTATTTATTTTACGGCTATGTTTAGACTTTTACTTTCAGGATTACTTACCGTTGCTTTACCATCTATCCTATGGGCGCAGTCGCTTTACTTTCCGCCTAATTCAGGAAATACTTGGGATACCCTTTCCCCACAAACCTTAGATTGGTGTCCGGATAAGATTGATGCCCTAAATGCTTTTCTCGACACCTCTAATAGCAAAGCTTTTATAGTGCTAAAGGATGGTAAAATCGTGATGGAACGGTACTTTGATACCTTTACACCAGATTCAGTCTGGTATTGGGCTTCAGCCGGTAAATCACTGGCTGCTTTTCTGGTAGGTCTGGCACAGGAGCAGGGACATTTGAATATTGAAGATCCCGTAGCCGATTATTTAGGCCAGGGTTGGACTAGCATGGACGATTCGCTAGAGCAGCAGATCAAAATCCGACATCAGTTGAGTATGACCACTGGTCTGGATTACACAGTTGGCAACCTGGATTGTACTGATCCATCTTGCTTGCTGTACAAGGCAGATCCTGGCACGCAGTGGTACTATCACAATGCCCCGTACACGCTCACACATGATGTTGTAGAAGCTGCCACAGGTATATCATGGAATTTGTACACCTTTCAACAGCTTGCCTTACGTACCGGTATCCAAGGCCTCTGGTTTGCCAATAGTAATTATAATCAGACCTATGCCAGCACACCGCGTGTCATGGCCCGTTTTGGGTTGCTAATGCTGGCCGGTGGGGTTTGGGATGGCGACACCATTATGCACGATCAGCAGTATTTCAATGCTATGATCAATACCAGCAACTCCATCAGTGCATCATATGGCTACCTCTGTTGGCTCAATGGTAAGTCTACCGTAGTAGTGCCCGGCTTACCCAATGTGCTACCCGGCCCTATCGTACCCGAAGCACCAGATGATATGTATGCGGGATTAGGTAAGAATGACCAGAAGGTGTACGTAATCCCAAGTGAAAACATGGTTGTTGTTCGCATGGGCAACCCATTTGGCCCACCAGCACTGGCGCCCTCCTCATTTGACAACCTGTTGTGGTCGCACCTAAGCGATATGAAATGCGACCCGGTGGGTGTGCCGGTTGCTGATGCTAGTATTGAGTTATATCCTAATCCGGTTGTTGATCAGCTGGTAGTTCAGTCTGATATACCGTGGGAGCAATTCACCATATACAACTCGCTGGGGCAGCCGGTGTACCAACAAGATGTTTCCAATACTAACACCATTATACCGGTTACAGGTTGGGAGCCAGGCATATATTTTACAGCACTAATGGTTCAGGGTAAGAGGCTTGTAAAAAAAATCGTTGTGCTTTAATCATTTGCGCTTGGGTAGAATGTCCCGGAAGTCTTGGTCTAGTTTAAATAGGAACACCAGGCCGATGTAGGTTGTGCCAACAATGAAAGTTGAAAGAAACAAGTCCACGATTGTACTGCCGAAATAAGGTAAAATCCATATCAATCCACTAACGAGCAGAATGGAGCATACTGCCAGGCCATTTTGGTAGTTGAAGGGCTGTAACCGGTAGCGCCACAAAAGGAATAAAAACTTGGAGAGGTTAAACAGTGTGAGAGAGATTGCTGTAGAAATGGCAGCTCCGCTGATACCTAGAATCGGAATTAACCAGAGATTGGTAGCAATAGTAAGGACTGCCAAGCCGGATAAACTGATTAAGTTAAAGTAATAGTAGGGGGAATTGGCAATAATCTCACTGTTATTGCCCATGCTCATACTAATTACTCGAGCTGCACCAATAATAAGCACCACCTCCATCCCCTTCGCATAAATGCTCCCATTGGGAATGATGGCAAATATATTGTCCAAATTGGCATAAATAAGCACAAATAGCAATCCGCCAGCTAATGTGAGGTTGAGGGCAGACTTACGATACAATTTACTAATCTCAGTAAGGTCCTGGTTCTTCCACGCCCTCGCTATAAGCGGACTGCTTATCATGCCAACAGAGCGCATGGGCATATCGATTACCGCACCTATAAAGAAGGCTATATTGTAAATACCCGTATCCGCCAATCCACTCATGGCAGCTAGCATGAGGATGTCAATATTTCTGACGAGCTCAGAGCCAAGTGCGGTTAGTACATTCAGCAGCCCAAAATAGGTCAATGGTCTGGTCGAGGGCTTTTCTGACGGGGGCGCTGCTGAAGCTTTTGGCAGTGGAGCAAGGCGAAAAGCATATATTGCCAGCACCAGGATGATGAATAAATGCGCCACGGTAAAACCGGCAATCAACTGTTCGAACGACACGTATTCTGTGGCAACACCAAGTGCCAGTATCGCCAAAATTAATCGTAACACTACCTTTTCCAATGCATTGGGGACCACAATGCGAAGATGCGATCGGACATAGGCCCCTAGAACGATAAAGAGCGCCAGGAATGTGGTCAGTGGTAGTAAGTATAGATAGTAGTCATGCAATAAAGGGGTGTCCGCATAATAATGCGCTAACACCCAATCTTTAGTAGCCAGCAAGAAAAGATTAATGATCAATACACCTAACAAAAAGCGCTGCCCCACCCATTTTAAAAACCAACGGTAGGTAGAGGCTTGACTAGAAAACTGTGGCGTAAATCGAATAAGCGTAGCCGGTGTGCCCAGACTGGTAAGTGTCATCAGCATGTGGGCTGTACTATTGAGGAAAGAGTACAGGCCTATCTGGGCAGCGGATAGAAAAGCAGGAAAAAGTATGCCAATATTCAGATAACCAATGACTATGC
>CAJXXO010000085.1 GCA_913062655.1 uncultured Bacteroidota bacterium
GAGCAACACACGCATTTTTTCACGGTCGGTATGGATATGCCAGTCATTGCGGTTGGTAGGATTGAAATACAGGTCGATCTGCCCCTGGTGGGCATGGCTAAATTGCTGCCAGATCCCTTGCACCATTTCCTGCAATTGAACCGGTTGCGGGTCCAGCTTCTCCCGCCAATATACCGCGTAGTTAATCATGTCTTGCTGTAGTTCATCCAATCGATTGGTGCTGGTCTCTATGTGTTGGAGGATCAGGTGCAGGGTCGTGGGGTCTTCGGTTTTTCGGGCATGCGTCAACAGCCCCCTTACATTAGTGAGTGGGGTGCGAAAGTCGTGCGACAAGCTGTACACCAGTCGATCCATCTCAGCGTTGGCTTGCTGCAGTTGTGTGGTTCGTGCTTGTACTTTCTCTTCCAATTGGGTGTTCATGGCTTTTACCTGTGCTTCAGAAGCGGCCAGGGCGGCTGTTTTTTCCTGCAATTGATTGTGTTGATGCTCGATTTCCTTCTTTTGTGCTGCGGTAAGCTCCAGATTTTCCTGGAGGGCCAGCTTAGCCTTGATCTCGCTGAGGCGCAATCGGTAATGAGCCTGTATCAACAGCATGGTGAATACCGCTACCGTACTCAGCAATAATCCGCCCTCAATGACCAGGTCACGGAGTTGCATGGCCGGATTGTGTTCTACAAACAGCAGGGTGGTAAGAAAAGAGGCCCCAATGGCGATGATGGAATACCGCCATGGCCAAAGTACAAACAGGCCAGCTCCCAGAAACAAAGCCAGGTAGTTGAGGTTATGGCCCAATACATCCCCGCTGTCGATCAGGCTGTAGGTGTATGCATTTTGCAGGGAAATCAGGGCGAAGGGTACGGCCACCAGCAGGTACACGTTCACTTTCCCCTGGTAATACAACCATAGCGTAAAGAGGGTAACGACCGACACGCCTAGCCGTAGTGTGAAAACCTCCCTCCATACCTCAGGGATGTTAAAGTAATCTGTAATCCCAAACAAGGGATCAAAAATAATGGCTACCCAAGCACCAATTATATGGAAGTGGGCACTGGCCTTTTGTAGTTCTTGTTGCCACGGAGGTACGTCTTCGTTTACTCGGGAAGCATGTGGTATAGCTGTTTTGGGTAATGTCAATCGCATAGTTGGCTGTTTGCCTCATATACGAAAGAAAAAACCGGGGGGATTTTGCCAGCGCATTATGTAAGCACCATTTGGTCTTGCAGCCTTTGAATTAGCAAGGTTCGCAGTCTCCGATTGATCTCTTTCTCCATGGTGAAGTATCGCTCAACCTCCTCATCGGTCAGCCAACCCAGTAGTAATCCCAGCAAGCGTTCCTGCAGTCGCTGATCGGTCTTGAGTGCATGCTCGATATAGGCCAACCGGGCTTTGTGGCTCTTTTTATCCCACTCCTGTTTACGCTGGTGCAGGTAATGACGAAACAGCACCACAAAACGGTCATTATGCAGCTTCAGCAGCGGGCGTAGCACTACCTGTTGAAACTGTTCTTCACCTGACTGGTCAGGTCTACTGTGCAGGTTGGGAATGTCGGGTCGTAAGGACAGGAGATCTAGCTTTTGCATAAGCTTTACGACAATCAGCCTGGCAAAAGGTTGGCAACCGCTGCACTTATAGACGAAGTCCTACCCGGAGCCCTGCATAGGCCATTCCATCACCATCCGTGCCGTCCAGGCCCACCTCGGCACCGATACCCAATTGATCGTTGACATAGTACTGGTACCCAAGATTGAAATAGTAGGGTACGATGCTGGGATAGGATTTCATATGAAAGTGGGTCAGCGATGGATTGGGTTCACTCATATCGTAGGAAGCCCGGTAGGTGGTATAGCCATTGTATTGCAGTCCGGTGGAGAATCGCAATTCGTGCTTCGGGTTCTTGCCCCACCATTCCAATGGTTTCAGGGTCAGCAGCAATGCCGCATAGCTGACCTGCGTGCCATATTCCTCTTCCTGGCGCGGCCCATCTGCTGGATAGCCGTGTGAAGTGGAATTGGGGGAATAGGTGGCGCTGATAAAGGTGTTGGGCACCATGGAGGCAAAGCCAAATCGCGGAGTGAGGGCCAGCCCGTTGAGTAGGGTGATGTCCATTTCTCCACTCATATAGTAGCCGATCGATTTGTGGGCGGCTACACCAGACTGAAGGTGGATACTGAAAGGAGATTCTTGCGCAAATACCGAAAAGGGTAGGCATAGTAGAAGTACATAACGGAGCATAACCATTTATTTTTTGGTTCAATCAAAGGATGCAAAAATTATGCCTTATCATTATCGCCATTGGTGGTTAGCCGTTGTTCTGTTTGTTGCACTACATCTTTGATCAGACGATCCAACTCCTCGATCTCCTGGAAGAGAAACTGCAAGTACTCCGTTTCCAAATCCGGGGCATATTTACTCTTCCGTTGGATCAGGCTGGCCAGCCCCAATAAATTGGCTACCGGCCTTCTGAATTGGTGGCTTTGCATCCAGGCGATATCTTTCAGGGTGCGCAATTGCGTTCGTATCTGTTCTTCTGTGGCTTTCCGTTCGGTGATATCCAGCTTGATACTGATAAAGTGAGTGACTTCGCCTTGCTCATTGATCAAAGGCGTGATCGTCTGTTGCTCTACATATAAGCTGCCATCCTTACGTTTGTTGATGATTTCTCCCTCCCAGGGTTTTCCAGCCAATAAGGTCTTCCACATTTTTGTAAAAAAGGCCTTGTTATGGGCACCCGATTTTAACATCCTGGGGTCGTTGCCAACCGACTCCTCGTAAGGGAATCCTGTCATATCGGTCCAGGCTGGATTCACCCAGATAATTGTCCCATCCACCTGGCAGATTACTATAGCATTGCTGGCCGCATTGAGGGCGCTGGACTGCAGGCGCAATTGCTCCTCCGTTTTGATCCGGTCCCTGATATCACGGGCTACCGCCAAAACGTAGGGCTGACCATTGAAGGTAAATCGATGTGCATTGATTTCCACCGGCACATCCTCGCCACGCTTGGTGCGATGTATGGCCTCAAAGGTCGCATCTCCTTCTTCTCGCAATTGCTGCATGATATCTTCGGTAGTCTCCTCGCGCATGGCGGGGCTATTGATCTGTTCCAGCGGTAAATGCGTGAGCTCTTCATGCGTATAACCGAGCATGGCACAGGCCTTATCGTTTACTTCCGTAATGGTATCTACCGCTAACTGATCATCTAACCGCACCAGATAGATGGCATCATTCACGTTATTGTAGATTTCCCGGAAAGTATTTTCCCGCTCTCGCAGGTGCTCTTCAATGCGCAGTTTTTCTTTTGCGGCTCCTATGATATCGGCTGCTAGCTGCAGCATGGTTACCTGCTTGTCTGGCCATTCGTAGGGGCCGTCCAGGCGATCCAATCCGATGAAACCGGTAAGCGTACCTTGCGGACCAATCGTAGGGATACAGATTAGAGCCGTAATGTCCTGGCTTTGAAATACCTCTTTTTCAGCTTCTGCTTCGGGGGGTAGATTGGCTACATCTGCTATCTGCACGGGTTTACCCTCCAGCATTCTCGCTTTCCACCACGGAATCTCATTTGTCTTGTGGTATTGTTCATTGCCGATCTGTGGCGTTACCCCTTCCGCACACCACTCCTGTGTCATGGATATGGCAGTAAAATCAGTAACGGTATCGAATAGGTAGCACCTGCCTACACCAAAGAGCTGCCCGATATCAGACAGACCGCGCTCTACGGCTGCGGAAAAAGCGTTGTTGTCTGCTGCCGCGTTGAGCTGGGTGGCCAATCGTGAAGCGATCTCCATGAATGCATAGCGAAACTGTAAGCGCTCTTCAGCCTCCTTCTGTTCGGTGATATCCCTGCCTGCACCAATAATTTGATACACCTCACCTTGCTCGTTTAACAAGGCCGTGTCGGTCCAGGCGAGCCAGCGCCAGCCTTTGGCGGTCATGGCACGCTGTTCGAGGTAAGCGGTATAAGGCGGGCGGTATAGCTTTTGCATCTCCTCTGCTGTACGCTGAATATCTTCCTCATGGACCAAGGGCATGAAGGTATGTCCCAACAGTTCATCTTCTGACTTGTCGAAAAGACGACAGTAGGAGGGGCTTACATACAAAAACCGGCCCTCGGTATCCACCTTCACGATCAGATCGGACTGATTCTCTACCAGCAGGCGGTACTTCGCTTCACTTTCACGCAGTGCATTTTCAGCCCGTTTACGCTGGGTGAGGTCAATGGCGGTAGCCGACATATACAGCGGCTTACCAGACTCATCCCTGACAAAGACACCATTCATAAGCATGGGAAAAGGGGTGCCATCCTTATGAATATGCCAGGTCTCCAGGTTCTCGAATTGACCTTCTTTCTGAAATTGGCGCAAGTGTTGTTGAATGGTCTTGTATTGCTCTTCATTGTGGAAGACGCGCAAGTGTTGACCTACAAGCGCTTCAGGCTCATAGCCGTGTATACGGGCCATATACGAATTGACATACAGCAAGTGTCCCGACAGATCGCTGATGGCTACCCCATGTACGGCATGATCCGTAATGGTTTTGAATTGCTGCAGTGACGCCTCCGCCTCTTTTTGCTGAGAAATATCCTGGATAAAGCCACTGAGAAAAAGCACATCGCCTGATGTGTCATACTGTGCCTTACCCTTTTCCCATATCCATTTGAGCTGACCCTCTTTGGTGACAATGCGATAGGTGATCTCCCAGGGGGCTTGCCGTTCCACTGCTATGCGGACTTGCTGTTCGGCTCTTGCCCGGTCTTTGGGGTAAATCAAGGCCGCAAATGAGAGCTCATGGTTGTGTAACAGGGCTTTGGGCCGGTAACCAAATAATGATTCGGCTTGGGGCCCCAGATAGATCATCGTCCAATCTTTGTCGTACTGACATGTGTAGGGCACCCCTGGTAAGCTCTGCAAGATATCCTCGGCTGCATATGGATGATGATGCGATGCCGATTCCTGGGGAATCCATACCGCTATCCACTGCAAGGGCTCATGGGGCCAGAGGTGTAAACAGTGTGTGCTTTGTCCAACTGGGTTTTTCCAGTCCAGTATGCGGAGTAAAGGTTTTTCCAGGGCCGTTTCCAATTGCGCCCAAATCGATTGCAGCTCTTCGCTTCCCTGGTCGATGAGCTCCTGAAGTGACGCCTGCATCAACCGATCGATAGGTGCAGTAAACAGATGGGCGAGGGCAGGAGAGACCGCTGAAAACCTGGCAGTTGTTATTTTACCGGCTGCATCTTTTTGCAGAGTGAGTGTAGCATAGGGAAGGGCATCTGGTGGCCGTATGGGTGTGCTGGAAGACAAAGTATGAGGTATTTGTACAGAATGTCAGAGCAAAGCTTTCCACTAAAGATAAAAAAAGGTGTCTTCCCGTGAAAGGTGCTCGGTTCAGTTGCGCAAAGAACAGAGTCATCTCAGGTTTTACCCGTGGTGCAGGACTACTCATCCATTCGGCCCCTGCCCTTGTCTAGCGAAACATAAGCTAATCCTCGGTGCTGTTTTAAGACGCCACCTGCAGGGAGAGGAGCGTCTCAGAAAATGCGCACCAATCGGGTTCGGTGTTTGCCCTATGCCGCTGCCCCCAGACGATCCATATCATCTCATTGGTCTCTTGCAGGTAGACTTTCAATTCACAACGCCAATACACCCGGCCTTCTTCATCCGGCCACAAATCATTGCGCACCAGATAAACAGCCGGATAGCCTTGATACCGACCCTCCTGATACCGATGATAGGCAACATAAGGATTCTTCTTCATCAGGTATTCTTCATAAGGACCAATCTCAACCAAAAGGCCGCGTTCCAGGCTATCGGGAAAATGCCTGGACCTTAGGTTGATACCCGATGATATGGTCCGGACAGTCTCCCAGTCACCGGGATAGACCACCCCAAAACGCTGGTTTTGTAACGTATCGAGGGTGATGGTTTGGTGCGGGCACCCTGCTACTGTGCGCTCTAGCTGCTCTTGCAAGTCAATGGCTGGTGCATACCACGCCAGTAACCAAAGAAGAACGCTGATAATCATGCGTTGCTTTTCTTGCGGGTAAATATCGCCACCACCGCACTGGTCACCACGCCCAACAATAGCGCGCCAAATACGGCTTGCCACAGGTAAGCACGCAGGTTGAAATAGTCTTCAGCTTCTTGTTGGGTCATTTGCTCATGGGCGACAACATACTCGATGGCATTATCAAAATAATCCGGGGTAATGACGGTGCTGATGATGTATTGTGCCAGTGGCGTAAGCAGTGTAACGATCACCGTGATGATAATTCCGGCCTTCAGGCCTTGTAGATAGGTCATGGCGCCCCCATAAAAGTTCTTTCGCTTATCCAGCAGTGCAAATACGTACATAGCGATAGCCGGAAGGGCAAACAGCATGGTATAGGTAGCGTGTTGATCGATATGGGTGTCGTGCAGCCCAACGGCCTTTTCACCGACCATCCAAAGGAGTTGTACTACAATAAAGATGAGCGCCCATTTGAGCTCGATTTTGATGTTTTTCATGGTTTTGGTTTTTAGCAGGTTGATTTACAGCCCACTGAAAATAAGAAAAACCATAATTCAATCGAGCATGGTAAGGATCAAGATCTCAATGCGAACCCCAAAACCATTATTCATCAAGGGTAGTAGCTCAGGAGAGGGGACATTATTTAACGATTCATTTACAGGTGCCAGGTTACTGAAGGTTATGGGTGAGGAAGGTCCATATAGTTGATCTGCAGAGATCACATAGAAAGGCTCGATTGATAAAAAGGGCAAGGCAAACCGCAGACTGACGTCAATGTCCATGTATAGCTCATTGTAGAGGTTGTCCCATTCTTGCTCACGGATGTCATCCTCCAGTCCGACTTTAGTTCGTACGCGCATGTTTCCTACATTCAAACGGCCACCCAGCGTAAGGAAAAATCCATCATCGGAGGCAAGAGCGATTGACATGCCCAGGTGCCCTGAATTGATGACCGCTCGTAGTCTTCTCTCTGCCGGTTGACCATTGATGGTACCCAAAGCGAACCGATTTTGCGAACGGTGATTGTAGCCTACATCAAATACCATAGGCGCAAAGGCCACCATAAAGCCATACGTCAGGCCATCCATATTGGTAAATGGCTTCATCTCCGTGGTCAGGTCGTAAGTCTCATTGTACACCTCCACAATCTGATTCAAGCCATCCGGCCGGGTGAAGTGCGCATTGTAGCCGATCTTCAGTCCGCCAAACTGTGCCATGCTTTCCATCATGGGCCATGTCAGGAATATCAGTAGCCAAACTTTTCTCATACGTTACGATTGAAAAGTCTAAACTAGCCCTTCCTGTTGGCTCATTTCTCAGGGTAAATACGGATTTAACGACCCATCAGGACGCTTCTACCAGCGATTCTATTGCCGTGATCAGGCCGCTGGCCCTTTGTAGCAGGGGCGTATTCAGATTGATGGTGGCCTCTCTGTAATAAATGGCCTTTTGCAAGGCATTGGTGATTGTCCTGTTGTTCTTCAACTCCGATAGCTCGAAAGAGACGGCAGGTCGGGAAGTATCTGCAAAGTTGAGAGCTACATGGGGGTACAATTCGGTATTGATGATGGTGACCAGCGAATTGGCCTGTTTCATAGTGAGGTCATAATTGTATTGGTACAGCTCCAGGTACCGCAAGTAGGCATAATGGAGCTCTGTGTCTAGTCGCTTGATGGCACCTCCGGCAATGAGGGTCGCATTGCGGTCAAAATCCTTCGCTGTCGGGAGCAAGTACTCCGCCTCGGCCAGTGATCGGCTGATGAATCGGTACTGTTCCTTGGTAAGGGTTTGGGCGGTATCGATCAGGGCCAGCGTAGTGCGTAGGTTGGCATTGAGTTGATGGTACCACTCATTTTGTCGGGATAGTGCCAGGGTATCCTGGATGATCTCACCTTGCAGGTTTTGGATAAAATCAAGGTCGGCCTGCTGCTGTTTTTGGTGCTCATTCCAATTGTTGATCTGCAGGGCGATCAGGATACCGATCACGACCAGAATGATCTCGCCCAAGGCATAGGTCAGGTATCTACCCAGGTGGCCTTTGGTCAGTAGCTTGGCGCGTATTCTCCGAAAGAGCTTAATCATAGGCAGGGGCTGTTACAGTTTACAGTATTGATGTTTTGGCTATGCGCATTGTCTCGTCTTTGATCACCGTAGCTTTAGCGAAGGGGACAGGGCAGCCCACTACCCCAATGCATCGATTACCATGATAGCCGCTAGCAGCAGTAGCAGCGCGACCGTCCAGGCAATAAAAGCTTTTCTCGTCTGCCGTTTGGCCTTTTCTTTATCCCACCAGCGGCCGGGGCGAATACCGGCCAGGTAGAAGGTAACGATACCGGCAATATTCAGGCTGATCACATTGGCTCCAAAGATCAACAATGAGTTCAACGCATAGCCCATCGCCCCACCGCCAATGTACAACCCACCCCGCATAAGGGGCGGCAGTAAAGCCGCAGCCACCATGACGCCCACCAGCGTGGTGCCCTGTCCACTAACAACCGAAACTGCTCCGGCAAAGCCACAGACCAGCGCGAGAATGATATCCCGGTATTCAATATGAGGATCGTTGGTAACCTGGCTCAGGTCCTGTGCGGTAAGTCCCCACACCATGGAGATGACCAAGGCTATCAGGGTGGCCGCTATGCCCGTCCAGACAGACTTTCGGATGATGCTGACATCACCCAGGGTGGTGCCGAAAGCCAACGACATGTTGGGACCGAGAAAGGGCGCAATCACCATGGCCCCGATGATGATGGCCAGATTGTCTTTCAAAATACCGATGCCGGCCACAAAGGCCGACAGGATCACCATCAGCACAAAATTTATGGTGAGATTGACTGGCGTAGCGATATCGTGGTAGAGCTCCTCCTTGCTGATGGAGATGAACTTACCGATCCGGATTTTCTCCTCCTTGGCTTCCGGCTTGGGGGTAACCTGTGGGAGTGTGCCTTCCACCGGATAAATGACTACCCGCTGTAAGTACTTCTTTTCCAGCTCACCCAACAGGTCACTCGCATGTTCATCCTGTAGCAGCACTTTCACTACCGTTTCGCCCGTATCTGATTGATACGACCAATGCTCCACCACCTTGTCGTGCTCCAGGAGCGGCTCAAGCGCAGTGCTCTCTTTTCCCTGTAATACAATCTCCAATACCCTCATGGGCGAACGTTGTGGTACGACAGCCGGGTCCTCGGACCAATATTCTGGTGAAGCCGCGCTGCCGGTTTTCACTTTCTAAGTTACTAAATCCGCTTCCAGCAACTCGGGCACAAGGAGCGGCTCTTGTAACGGCCGGATTTATGACATAGGCGAGGAGATATCCACCAGTGTACCACCCGGGTCAGTGA
>CAJXXO010000086.1 GCA_913062655.1 uncultured Bacteroidota bacterium
CGATGGTCGGCTCCGCCTGCATGGCCTCCCAGGCAAAGCCCGGACTACAAGCGCCCAGGATAGTGTAGCAAGACATGTCCTTGTCCAGTTTCTTCTTCATGGTAGCTTGCATATCGATCTCCGTGATGATACCGAAACCATGATCAGCCAACACGTTTCTGGTCCGCTCGACTGCTTCAACAAAGGGTAAGGATAGAGTTTTAGAAAAGTAATAGCTCATAGTGCACGAATTTTCGTGCAAGCTACAGCTTACAACATCCATTTCTGATGATGTAGATTACCCTATTGGGGCATGCCAAATACTACGATGAAAAAATTGGTCGCTGTCGGATTACCACTGGCATTAAAGGTGTTGATGTCGATACTATTGCCCAAATTGTTAGCGACAACGGCTGTTTCCAAGCTATTTAGATCATAACAGGAAACAATAGGTATGGTATTCCCTGATGGTGAATTACTTAAGGTAACCCTGTACCTGCCTGTTCCCAGTAAAGTGGCACTACTTATCCCATATCCACCGGTAACTTGTCCACCCGATTGAATATAGCCATAGGCCAAGGGCATCGAATTGCCATACACGGTTTTTGGATCAGGGTTACTTGTTGTACTATTGATCGTTAGCTGTTCTTCTACTATAACCCCATCTCCGTCATCATCGATGACTAATTTAGGTGGGTTACTGCTGGACAGGTTGTTGGCTTGCATCACCCATTGCCCATCACTATTGGTATACACGAAATTTCGCTGGCCTCCATTTGCAAAGGCAATTATTGAATCTACCTGCAGTGCCTCTGGATCACCTATCTCAGGAAAGCTAACATTATTGATGTCCACTTGACCACTATTGGCATTGGCCAAGTCATTACCGGATCTATCCCAATCCGGATCGGTAAGCGCATCAGCGGTATGGGCATGCTTGGCATATGGCACACTAACTAGTTCCGTAGTGCCCATATTAATGTAGCCGCTGCCTTCATCGATCTCTACTTGTAGAAAATGCGGTCCGGCCGGCCAGTCGATGGCACTCCAGGTGCCATTTAGCACGTTGCCACTACCGATCTCCAGGGTAAAGAGTCCGTAATCGTTTGTACTGGCATTGTGGGTTTCCTGGTAGACCAAAAGACCGGTTGGCGGAGGGTTGTTTTGCAGGATGGAAAATTTGACGGCTATATTTTCATTGGCTAATAGTTGCCCCCCAGCATCCCTGGCTACTGCCTGATAGGAGATGCCTTGGTTCTGGGCCAATAAGCTGGTAGTTAGGAATACCAGCAACGCAATACTACAATAGCGAATAGACATGTCAAATGGATTAGTACGCGTATAAATATACGCATACTTGATAATCAGGACGAAACAAAAGATTGTTGTAGTGCCGGGCGGTTAAAATAGCCCAAACAATTCTCCCTGCACCCGCTGCACGATGTCAGACAGATCATCCTGGTTATCTACGAAATTGCAGTCATCCACATTGATGATAAGCAGGCGACCCTCTTTATAGGTTTTGATCCATCCTTCGTAATACTCATTTAGTCTGCGGAGATAGTCGAGGCGAAGGTTTTCTTCATATTCACGACCCCGCTTTTGAATTTGGTCCACCAGTTTGGGAATACTGGCGCGCAGATAGATCAAAAGGTCAGGTGCTTCTACCAGGGAATTGATGGTTTGAAATATGGAGCGATAATTTTCAAAGTCTCGCGTACTCATGAGGCCCATGGCATGGAGGTTGGGCGCGAAGATGTGGGCATCCTCATATATGGTACGATCCTGGATGACCGTTTTCTCCCCTTGTTTAATGTCCAGGATTTGACGGAAGCGATTGTTCAGGAAGTAGATCTGCAGGTTAAAGGACCACCGGGGCATATCCTGGTAAAAATCATAGAGGTAGGGGTTATTCTCTACATCTTCGTAGTGAGGCTCCCAGCTAAAGTTTTTCGCCAGTTTGGTGGTCAAGGTGGTTTTCCCTGAGCCAATATTGCCGGCAATAGCGATATGCTTGATCTTAGGTCCGTTTTGTTCTTCCATGGTTATTCGCTTCTACATTTGAAATTAATACCCCAACCCGATGATTTCCTTTACGCCCTCTAATGTTTCTCTTGCCGTCTGGCGTGCTTTCTCGGCACCGGCTCTACGAATATTCCTAATGAAATCCGGTTGGGCATCCAACTCGGCTATTCGCTCACGAATAGGCGCAGTAAAGGCAATGATGTCTTCCGCCAATTGTACTTTGAGGTCGCCATATCGAATAGAACAATCGGCATAGGCATCCCGAAACTGCTGCACGGTTTCAGGAGCAGAGACGGCATCCATCAAGGCAAAGAGGTTGGCCACCGGCTCAGAAGGGGTGCTGTTTGGTTCGGTAGGACCGGCATCCGTTACCGCCCGCTTCACCTTCTTGGTAATTGACTTGGGGTCTTCTCCCAGGTAGACGGCATTATTCGCCCCCTCAGATTTACCCATTTTGCCACTGCCATCCAAGCCGGGAATCTTTACCAATTGCCCTCCAAAGTTGAAGGCCTCCGGCTCGGGGAAAAAGTCGGTTTGGTATAGGTGGTTAAAGCGGTTAACAAAATTGCGTGTCATCTCCAGGTGCTGTTCCTGGTCTTTGCCCACCGGCACTTTGGCGGCCCGGTGAATGATGATATCCACCGACATAAGCACCGGGTAGGTGAGGAGTCCGGCATTCACATTATTCGGTTGCTTTCGGGCCTTTTCCTTAAAGGTGACCACTCTTTCCAGCTCGCCCTTGTAGGCCAGCATATTAAATATGAGGTAAAGCTGTGGTATCTCTTCGAGGTCGCTCTGTACAAATAAGGTGGCTTTTTCCGGGTCTACTCCACAAGCTATCAATTCCGTCAATAGGCGGTTGACATTGGCTTGCAAGTCATCTGCCTTTGGGTGGGTCGTTAAAGAGTGCAGATCTGCCACGAAAAAACGACAATCATACTCCTCTTGCATCCGGATAAAATTCCGCACGGCACCGAAGTAATTCCCCAAGTGCAGCGGACCTGTTGGACGTATTCCACTCACCACCTTTTCCATGCGCCCAAAAATACAAAAAGCTATTTTTGCGATGTGCCGCAACTACCGAAAATCGTGCGTTTCCTGTGGGTGATCTATTTCTACACGGTCTTTGCCACAGGCGTAATAATTCTATTCCCATTCTTTTGGTGGGGCATGCGTAAGCCCAGTCGCTATCCGCTGGTGCACCGGGTACGGAGTTATGGCTGCTCTGTGGTGCTTTGGCTTACGGGCGTTCGCCCTGTTGTGGAATATAAACCCCCTTTCGACTGGCCCCCGCAGTATATCATGGTAGGCAATCACACCTCACTGTTTGATGTAGTAGTAGGGGCTACACTAAGTCGCAGAGAATTACTCTTTCTCGGTAAAGCCGAATTGAAGAAGGTACCCCTGCTGGGCTATTTTTTCCGACACATGGATGTACCAGTGTACCGCAAGAGCAAGGAAGGGGCTCGATTGTCCTATCAATTGGCGGGTAAGCATTTGGATAGGGGGGCTAATCTGATCGTATTCCCGGAGGCTACCACTTCCAAGTATGCGCCAAAATTGTTAAATTTTAAAAAGGGCGCTTTCAAAATGGCGGCAGAAAGAGGGATTCCCATTGTACCTGTTACATTTGTAGATAACTGGTGGCGGTATCATTATGATGAACCGTGGAATGGCCGGCCCGGTCGACTGCGCATTCTCATTCACCCGCCTCAGTATCCAAAAGGAGAGGGCGATGCTGCTGCTGACGCGTTGTCCGATCAAATTCACCAAAGGATGACACGAGATATGCAACAATACTTTCCTGACCATCCGATTTGGCAAGAACGATAGATTATGGATCCGAACACCGTCATTCAGTTGGATAAAGTAAGCAAGGATTATGTACTGGGAAAGGTAATCATTCCCGCCCTGAAGGGTATTTCGCTTGCTATTCATCGCAATGAATATGTGGCTTTGATGGGCCCTTCCGGGTCCGGAAAGTCAACCCTAATGAACGTAGTCGGATGCCTTGATACCGCTACAGCCGGAACGTATGTGTTGAATGGCCAGGATGTCAGTCACTTATCGGATGATGAATTGGCAGAAATCCGTAACCGCGAGATCGGTTTTGTTTTTCAGACTTTCAATCTGCTACCTCGCCTCTCTGCGCTTGAAAATGTAGCCTTACCCTTGGTGTATTCCGGTGTATCCAAGAAGGATCGTATTCGAAGAGCAGAAGAGGTGCTTGACCAGGTAGGGTTGGCAGATCGAATGGATCACAAACCCAATGAATTATCGGGTGGTCAGCGACAAAGAGTAGCTGTGGCCCGAGCGCTCGTTACAAATCCTTCTATCATTCTGGCCGATGAACCTACCGGTAACCTGGATACGAAAACATCCTACGAAATCATGGCCCTGTTTGAAGAAATTTATAATGCAGGTAACACCGTCATAATAGTAACACACGAAGAGGACATTGCACACTACACCCGCAGAATTGTAAGGCTACGTGATGGCTACATCGAATCCGATGAAGTAAACGAAGAAGTGTCCACACTATCTTGATGCTTTCATGAACTTATTTCCGTCTTCCGATATAATATAGCTACGATTTCAAGGCATTAGCTATTAAACGGAAGACATGAAGATCTACACAAAGAAAGGAGATACCGGTACAACCGCTTTGTTTGGCGGTACACGCGTACCCAAACATCATCTACGCATTGAGTCCTACGGTACAGTAGACGAGTTGAATGCTTATGTGGGGTTATTAGCCGATCAGGACATAGAGGAACACTACAAAAAGGTGCTGCGCGAAATTCAGGACCGGTTGTTTACGATTGGTTCCAATCTCGCTGCTGATCCCAGCAAGGACAATTTGATTACACCAGATATTCGTGGTACTGATATTGCCTTACTGGAAGAGGAAATGGACACCATGGATGCGGCACTACCTGAATTGAAGAATTTTATTTTGCCAGGTGGTCATACTATTGTATCCTATAGTCACCTCGCCCGTTGTGTATGCAGAAGGGCAGAGCGGCAGGCGGTGGCCTTGAAGGAAGTGTCACCGGTGCCGGATGAGGTGATACAATATTTGAATCGATTGAGCGATTACTTGTTTGTGCTAGGGCGCAAACTAGCCCAGGATCAGGGTGTCCAGGAAGTTGTCTGGAGCCCCAGAAAATAAAGGATTTCAGGATTGTTGACAATCGACTTAAATCACCCTTGTGTAATTGAAGTATTCTTATATTTTTGCGGAATCTTAAAACGCTTATATGTATTGGACGCTAGAACTGGCAGCTGCACTTGAAGATGCACCTTGGCCATCCACCAAGGACGAGCTGATCGACTACGCGATTCGCTCAGGTGCA
Organism: uncultured Bacteroidota bacterium; assembly: GCA_913062655.1. Taxonomy (GTDB): domain Bacteria; phylum Bacteroidota; class Bacteroidia; order Chitinophagales; family S012-47; genus CAJXXO01. The sequence continues at coordinate 5,361 of CAJXXO010000086.1, forward strand.
CCGATTGAGGTGATTGAAAACCTGCAGGAATTGGAAGACGAAGGTGAGCTGTACGAAGGCATTGATGATATTTGGCCCGATTACCCAACGCAGGATGATTTCTTCTTTAATGAAGATGAATATTAGCGCAATCCGGGTAACAAAACTTCCGCCAGTGGGATGTCAACAGGAGAGGTGATTTTGATATTTTCCTCATTCCCTGGCACCAAGTGGATGGTATAACCCGCAGCTTCTACTACACTGGCATCATCTGTAAATGAATTCGAAAAAGGCCTTTCATAGGCCTTTTTTAGTTGATGGACCTGAAAACACTGCGGTGTTTGTATGAGGCGAAACAAACCACGGTCTACTGCATGGCTTCGATGCCCCTCCATTTGACGGATAGAATCTTTTAGCGGAATAGCAGGAATGGCATTGCCTTCTTCCGCTGCTGTAGCAAAGGCTTTCTGAATCACATCCGTACTCACCAGCGGTCGAACTGCATCGTGTACACCAACGACCCCAGCGGTATCGGGGATTTGCTCCAGTCCATTCTTTACCGAGTGGAAACGGGTTTCACCTCCGGTAGTGACTTGGTAGGTGGCTGTTGTTGGATCATTTTCCAATGTCTGCTCAAAGGTGGTCAGGTGGTCTTGCGGTAGCACAATAATCTGTGTTGCCTCCGGCAGGGCTTTATAGAAGCGCTCCATCGTATGACGAATGACCGCCCGACCTTGTAGATGCAAAAACTGTTTTGGAATAGTACCACCCATGCGGGTACCCGCTCCACCAGCTACAATTATGATGAAAAGTGATGCAGACTCTGCCATGGGATAGCCTTACAGAATCATCATAGCATCTCCGTAAGCAAAGAATTTATATTTCTCCTTAATGGCCTCTTCATAAGCTTTCATGATCAGGTCGTAACCCCCGAAGGCGGCCACCATGATCACGAGACTAGACTTTGGCAGATGAAAGTTGGTAATCATCGAATTGGCGATGCTGAATGGGTAGGGGGGATGAATAAATAGGTTGGTCCATCCTTCCTGGCTTTTCAACTGTTGCGTGGCCGATACCGCAGACTCTATGGCGCGCATAGTGGTGGTGCCCACCGCACATACTTTTTTATTGGCGTCCTTGGCACGGTTTACCTTATTTACACACTCTTCTGTCACCCGGAAGTATTCAGCATCCATTTTGTGCTTGGAGAGATCTTCCACTTCAATATCACGGAAGGTGCCTATACCCACATGCAGGGTCAATTGCGCAAAATCGATGCCTTTAATTTCAAACCGCTTTAGCAGCTCCTTGCTGAAATGAAGGCCTGCCGAGGGAGCAGCCACTGCACCTTCTTCTTTTGCATACACAGTTTGGTACCGTTCGTTGTCGATCTCCTCAGGGTCTCGTTGAAAATGCTCCGGAAGTGGGGTCTGTCCGAGGCTACGCAGCAGTGTCTGAAACTCTTCATCCGGACCATCATAGAGAAACCGGATGGTACGTCCTCTTGAGGTGGTGTTGTCTACAACCTCTGCTACCAGTATATCATTCTCCCCGAAGTAGAGTTTGTTGCCTACGCGAATCTTTCTTGCCGGATCCACCAGCACATCCCATAGTCGCATCTCATTGTTCAACTCACGAAGCAGGAAGACCTCAATACGGGCACCGGTTTTTTCCTTGCGGCCATACATCCTGGCAGGAAACACCTTGGTATTGTTGAGGATCATTACATCATCCTCTTCAAAGTAATCAAGTACATCCTTGAAGACCTTATGCTCAATTTTGCCTGTGTCGCGGTGTACAACCATGAGGCGTGACTCGCCTCTGTCTTTGTTGGGGGATTTTTCGATTAGTTTCTCTGGAAGATCGAAGTTGAATTGAGATAGTTTCATCTACAGGTAGCCTTAAGTTACGAGCGTGCAAATTTAATAAAAATGAATCCGGTTTCTTAACCTTCTGGTAAACTCCTTTGTAGCACCGGTGGTTCCCTCCATGGTGTCGTTATTATTCGTTAATTGAATGAGCGGGAGAGGCCTATTACAGGTGGCTTTTGGTAAATTTGAAGCATGCTGGTATTCCTGCGCATCATCCGAGAGAGCTTTCTGCTGGCCTTGCAGGAACTGAATAACGCAAAACTGCGTGCCCTGCTCTCTTTGACCGGTATCACCATTGGTATACTTTGCATCATTTCTGTATTTGCAGCCGTTGACAGTCTGGAAAAGAATGTGCGCGACAGCGTAGATGAACTGGGTGACGATGTAGTATTTGTCCAGAAGTGGCCTTGGGCTTTTGGGTCCGACTATCCCTGGTGGAAATACGTGAACCGTCCGGAAGCCAATTATGACGATTTCAAAGCCCTGGAGCGGTATAGTGAAAAGGCGGAGGCAGTGGCGATACAGATTATTCAGCAGAATAAGACCCTGAAATATAAATCGGAATATGTAGATGGCGCAGATGTTGCTGGAGTGTCGCACGATTGGAATATCATCTTCAAACCCACCATAGCGTTTGGTCGCTACTTTACTTTTCAGGAGTCGGAGTCGGGGGATAACGTAGTGGTCTTAGGACACGATGTGGCCAAAGGGCTGTTTATCGACCCCGAGCGGGCAGTGGGCCAACCGATACGAGTTCTCAATCGAAAGGCATTGGTGATTGGAGTACTGGAGCGTGAAGGGGAAAGTTTAGTCGGTAGTGGACTCGATAATCTGGCCATGCTACCGTATGCCTTCATGGCGCGTTTTATTAATGAACGATCTCGTGTTGTGGGCCAGCGTATCAACGTAAGTGCTGCAGAGGGTATTCCTTTGGCTGAGTTGAAGGAAGAAATTAGAAAAATACTTCGCAGAGCCCGAAAATTGCGACCTAAGGAGGAAGATAATTTTGCCCTAAATCAGATGAGCATCCTTTCAGAGGGCATTTCACAGACCTTTGGCCTGATCAATATAGCAGGGCTATTTATTGGTGGCTTTTCTATTTTGGTAGGTGGTTTTGGTATTGCCAACATTATGTTCGTCTCTGTCAAAGAACGGACCAAAATTATTGGCATAAAAATGTCACTGGGCGCAAAGCGACTTTTCATTCTCAGTGAATTCCTAATCGAGTCGGTGGTACTTTGTATGATTGGTGGTGCTATAGGGCTGGGGCTTGTATATGTCCTCTTTCTCATTGCCAATCAACTCATCGATTTCACTCTCTTGTTGAGCCTGAAAAACATCATTCTGGGCTTCGGAATTTCGTTTGGCATAGGCGTTTTCTCAGGCATTTTCCCGGCCTCCACCGCCTCTCGCATGGATCCGGTGGAAGCTATGCGGAAGTAAGGTCGAGCTCCGCCACTTCCACTTTCAATTGCTCCAACTGAATTGGCACCACACCCACTGCTTCGCATACAAGGCCACCGGCCAGGTTGGCTATTGCCGCCATTATAGAGGGATCGATGCCCCTGGCCAACAAGAGTGTAGCCACGGCAATTACGGTATCGCCTGCACCCGACACATCAGAAACACTGCGAATGTGAGCTGGATGCGACCATGTTTGCTTGCCATCGGTCAACCATACCCCTTTTTCAGAGCGAGTGATGAAGGTGTACTGGTGTGGCATCTCCTGGCGAAGTTGGTCAGCAGCGCGCTGAAGGGCAGCGGGCGTATCCAGTGACTCCGTCAAGTGCAAGCCCTCCTTCAGCTCCTTTAAATTGGGTTTGAATAAGGTTACCCCACTAAAATCAAAGAAGTGATCCCGTTTCGGGTCTACAGCTACCGGAATACCTTTATCATTAGCCGCATCCACAATAAGCCGAATCAAGTCAGTGGAAAATACGCCCTTATTGTAGTCCTGCAATAGAATGGCGTCAGGGGATTGTTCCTCCAACAGCTTTTGGATGTTACGCCACAAGGGTAGTCTATCGCTTTCAAGAAGGGGGTGCCTATCCTCTCGATCTACACGCAGCATCTGCTGCGAGCGGCCTATAATGCGGG
>CAJXXO010000087.1 GCA_913062655.1 uncultured Bacteroidota bacterium
GCAAAGCCTTCCACGATATCGTCATTCAGGCCCATGTTGAGCACGGTGTCCATCATGCCCGGCATAGATACGCGAGCTCCGGAGCGCGCTGACAATAGCAGTGGATTGGATGGGTCTCCATATTGCTTTCCGAGCATCTTTTCTACGGCATGCACGCCATCCGTCACCTGATCGGTCAGGCGCTTTATGGTATCCTCTTTACCTACCTGATAATAGTCAATAGAAGCTTCTGTGGTGATGGTAAAACCCGGAGGTACCGGTACGCCAATGCGGTTCATTTCCGCAAGATTGGCGCCTTTCCCACCCAAGAGGTTTTTCATTTCTGCACTGCCCTCTGCTTCACCATTGCCGAAGGTGTACACGTATTTCTTAGGGTTCATAATGGTAATTTGTTTCCTTAATAAGTACAGCGCCAAAGGTCTATGCTACCATGGCCAGAAAAGATGACTAAGGTTACCCTGCCAGGGAAACTAAAGTCAATCGGTTGATAAGTGGAGAAGTTTATCCGCCCCAAAAACCGGGTGAGCCGATGGGCTTGCCTATTTTTATGCCAAACCCATGCCTATGGCTTCGCATATCATTGGCGGTACAGATTTTCACCTGCCCGGACAGACGCACAAATACAGGGGTAAGGTGCGCGATGTGTATACCATCAGACAGGATAAGCTGGTGATGGTGGCCACCGACCGGATCTCGGCCTTTGACCATATTCTACCGCGACCCATTCCCTTTAAGGGACAAGTGCTCAACCAGACGGCTGCCCATTTTCTAGAGGCTACGAAAGATATTGTACCCAATTGGGTGGAGGCCTTTCCCGATCCGCGGGTGGCGGTAGGTAAGCAATGTGAGCCCTTCAAGGTCGAAATGGTGATTCGGGGCTACCTGGCCGGTCATGCCTGGCGGGAGTACAAAGCCGGCAAGCGGCAGGTAAGTGGTGCCCCAATGCCGGAGGGCATGCAGGAGAGCGACCCTTTTCCCGAGCCAATCATTACGCCTGCTACGAAGGCGGAGTCGGGCCACGATGAAGACATCAGCCGGGAGGAGATCATTCGGCAGGGGCTGGTAGGAGAAGACGACTACCTGCAGTTGGAAGCCTACACGCGCGCCTTGTTTGAACGAGGCACCGAAATGGCGGCCCGCCAGGGCCTGATACTGGTGGATACCAAGTATGAGTTTGGTAAGGTGGGCGATACCATCTATCTCATCGATGAGATTCATACGCCCGACTCTTCCCGGTATTTCTATGCCGATGGCTATGCGCAGCGACAAAAAACAGGTGAGCGCCAACAGCAGCTCAGTAAAGAGTTTGTGCGGGAGTGGTTGATGGACAATGGTTTCCAGGGACTGGAGGGCCAAACGATGCCCAATATGCCGGATGATTTTGTGGAAATGGTGTCGAAGCGCTACATCGCTCTGTATGAAAAGGTGACGGGCCAAACCTTTGTGCCCAGCTATAATGACCTTTCAACCATTGAAAATCACATCAAGGCGGTGCTGTAGTGGGCTTAACAAGCCTCCACGAAAAAAGAATGGAGGTGGTCAGGGTTTACTAAATCCATACGCCCGCTCCACCCGGGCTACTCGAACCTGATAAGCGCTATACCAATTTTGCCGCCCTTTTTGCTGTGCCACCTGGTGGTCTACCTGTTGTTTCCAGGCCTTAATTGAAGCTTCGTCCTGCCAATAGGAAACGGTGATACCCACTGCTTCCCGGGCCGACTCCATACCCAAATAACCCGGTTGCTGAGCCGCTAACTGTGCCATCTTTTGTGCCATCGCTTCGTAGGCAGGGTCATGGTCTTTTCGCACAGAGGTGAAGATGACGGCATAATAGGGCGGGGATGGGGTGTTAGCGATCATTTCCTGGAAGCTTTATCCTAAAATACAAAACCCTTCCCGATGAACCAGGAAGGGTTTTGTCAGTAGTAAATAGAGGTGGGTTACTTCACCACTTGTACCTTTTTCGTAAGCGTCTTTTGCTCCATCTGAATGGTTAAGACATAGGTGCCGGCTGCTACCTGTGATAGGTTCAGCGGATAGTGGCCCAAGGTACTGCCGGTTTCCACCGTCAGGCGATTGACTATGCGCCCGGTCATATCCGTTAGGGTAATGTAAGCGGTACCTCCTGCCGGTTCATTGAGCAAAATGCTCAGTTGATCCGTAGCCGGATTGGGATACACCGTAGCATTAACGGTTTGCGGATCGTCTACACCAACAATTACATCTACAGTTACCGTGTAAGCCTTCTTGCTGTCATCGATCGGGGCGGTCACTTCGTAGACTACCGGGTCGGTGAAGTCTTGTGCCTGTCCGCTTGGTGGATCTACAGAAACTCCGGTAAAGTCAATAGTGGGTACCAATGCGGTAACATCCGTACCGGCTGGCAGAGGTGATGGAGTGGTAATGGTACCTGCATCATCATCGATATCCATGAATACCGGTGGATTCAATCCGACAAAAGCGAAGGTGGTGATGCGCTTCGGATAGTCGGTGCTGAAGCCATCGATATCCGCCTGGTTGCGGGGCAACAGCTTTTCGTTGCCGAAGCTAAACCAGAGTATACCACGAATAAAGCCCAACTGCTGTCCTTGCGACAGGGAGTCAACATTGAACAAGAAAGGCACATCCTCTGAATAGTCATCTACCCGCAGGCCGGTAGTCGCTTGGGGGTCGATGTTGATTTCCCACTCCCCAAAGTTGCTTGTACCATCCGGGTTGGTATCTGTCACCACGGCATTTTGAAACTCGATCAGCATACCTTCATATGCCTCTGCCTGGGCTAAGACGCCCTGATCAATACTGTCTGGATCGAGCGTAGTGATGGGGTTGGGCACAGAACCCTGACCTAGCAGGGTGTAGTCGACATTGCTGATGTAAGTAACACCAAATTCTTCAAACACCAAGCCGGAGTTGATGCGAATGGAATCACCGCGATTGAGGTTTTCCAGTCCATCGCCCGGCACCTTGGTGAGCATGATACCGGACCAGGGCTGCCGTCCATCTTGTATGGTGACCAAACCCAGATCATAGGTATTGATACTGGCTGTTACGACCCCTTCAATCGACATGGAAGGGATAGAATCTCCTGCCCAGTAGGAGCCCCCTGCAGCGCTCTCTGTAAATTGGATATCACTGATTTCGTCAATGCCATTATCAAGGGTGATATAAAACTCGCTGGTGGAATTGACACTGGGGAAATTGGTCGTATCGTTGCTGTTGTCGATGGCGCGGATCCAATAGTTGACATACACACCGTCACCACCTGAAGGCGGCAAGGTAGCCGTATAGCGATCGTTACCCTGGCTGGTCATAGGCAATTCGGTGAAGTTGGTACTACCCTTGCCTACGGAGTAGAAGATGGAGGCACCTGTAATGCTGCCGTCCGGGTCTACGATCTTAGCATCGATCTCTACACTTTGCGAAGAAGTAGCCACCACAGGGTCGCGCTTGATGTCGCTTACGACCGGTGGCGCAGCCACCAGAGGACCAATATCTGCCGGTGTACGAGGTGCGAGGTAGTATTCCCCGTTGAACTCTAAAATAATACCGCGAATGTAGCTCAGGAAAGAACCTACGGAAGGGGGATTGAAGGTGGTAGGTGTAACGGAGGTACCACTGCCGAAGCCATTGCAGTGGTCGTCCCGCGCATCATTCCGGAAGTGCCCGCTAGCATCGCGGATAGGAATCTGGTTACCGTTCCCGTCCTGGATACTCCAAAAGAAACGCTGCCCACTAGGAGCCACATCCACGACAGAGATATTGCGGAATTCGACCAGGCGACCTTCGTATTTCTCACCGGTCTCATACTGAATAATCTGTCCACCGGCACCATCACTTTGCATAAAGCTGTCAATCTCCAACACCTGTGGTGCCGGAGCCTGGCCAATACCGGTAATCTGCGTGGGCACATCCAACAATAGTAGTTGGGTATTGCCGCTAAAGTTGGAAACGATTCCAGTCATTCTCACCTGGTTGCCCACCAGAAAATTATCTAGAAACTGGGTGTCGTCATTTAAGTCTTCCAGGGTACCATTGTAGCCATTCAGGAAACCATTTTCAATCAGGATGTGCAAGCTGCCCCACTCGGTAGAGCCGGGTGTCTGTATCCAGGAGCCTATGCGGCTACCGCTGCTCAGTCCATAGAGGCAGGGATCGAAGGTTACTACGCCTTCCACCGTAACGGTGTCTCCATCCATTACCGACAGGTCGTTGCCCTGCGCCAGTGACTGTGGCGAAATCCGTTGTACGGTATCCAGGGATACCTGTGGGAAGGTCTGCGCCAACAGCGGCAGCGACCCGATAGCTAACAGTAAGAGTATCAATCCTTTCTTCATGCGTCCTTATTTTTTCGCAAAACTAATAATTAACTACTTCGAGGTTAGGGTTTTAACAAAAGCGTAACGCTTCGACTTATTCCAACACGGCAAATCGACCGTTGAAGGTTTGTCCGGTTTGCAGGTCCTCTACGGAAAAGAGATACAAACCCTGCGTGATGGTCTGCTTGCTTTCCGACAGGATATCCCAGGCGTGCTCTCCACCTGGCGTGACCCGTTTGTCCGGATCCCCACCGAAGTTATCGTACCACTGCGCGTCACTACCCACATAAGTGCCGGCATCGTGGTCGAGTACGGCCACGATATCGCCTGATACGGTGTAGATGGTAATAATGCACTGTGCCGGTAGATTGTAGAAGTACACCTTTTTGGTACGTGAAGTATTGCCATCCCAGGCCGCATTAATGCGATAGGGATTGGGATATACCCCAATGGGATTTTCGTTTACATCTTCATTGGGGGTGGTACCCGGCCACACCCGGAAGGAGTTGGCTACGATGGAAGATTCCAATGATTCGATATTCAACTCCGGAGCCCCCTGGTCGAAGGCGGTCACGACAATATTGTATTGCCAACCGTTCAGCACATTATCCAATTCGTACTTGTAGTGATAGGCAGTAGTATCATCCTCAAAGTAATAGGGCTCAGGCAGGCGTACCGTTTCGAATCCATTGTTGAAGCCAATGTCGTTGCCCTTTTTATCAAATTGGGCAATCATATTCAGCTCGCTGGCGAGGTCAGGGCTCTGGTCGTCACCGATATTGGTGCGGTAAATACGGTAGCCCTCAAAGTCCTTGATCTTGGAAATCGGGTCGATGGAAGACTCCGGTACATTGTTCCAATAGATTTCGATCTTCTGGCTGCTGGGCTCAATGCGCACCTTTGGGTCAGCAGGTGGTTCTGGCAGAATGTAGCGATCCAGGATACCATCTTCATCCAGGTCTTCTCCCTCATCCAGGTCACCATTTCCATTTACATCTTCACCATTGTAGGTTCTCCGTGCCCAACCCAGGTTATTGACCAATTCGGTGCGGGCAAAATCGGTATCCATCTCCGGGCCTGTAGTACCCCCCGTCTCCAGTTGACGTGCACAAACTACCGCCATGGCAAAGTGGAAGGTCTCTCCCGGTTCAACGGTTTGCAAAGGGCCGGCTGAGAGCAACTGGGTGCGGTTGGATGGCGTCTGTACCGTTTCGACCAATTGCTGGTCATTCCAATTAAAACCCTTGGCCATTTTCTCGTACCGTTCCAGATCGTTAGCCGGGGAGCCAAACTGTGTACCGGTAAACTGCCGGAATACCCAGAAGTTGGCATTTACTTCTGGACGCGGGTATCCCTTATCCTGCAGAGTGTCGGCATTAATGGGGTGGATAAATTCATCCCGCCACTCAATACCGAGAAACTGGGTGGATCCGTAAGTGCCGGTAAAATCGGGCTCACCGGTTACATCGAATACATACAGGGCATCGAGGGTGTCGATAAAACCACCGCCACTTTTACTGAAAAATAATGCGCCCCCATCGGTGGCCACGTTCACGTTGCGCACGATCATATCGGTCCACATTCCGACAAATACACTGTCCCAGGTATTGGCCGAATTGTTGGTGATTTCATAGTCGATGATCACGAAGTAATCGGCAAAAGAGAAGTTCCAGGCATAGGTCCGCATCCGTACATCCGCCCCTAGGGGTAGCTGATGACCACTAATGGGAATGGTGGTACCCGGGATGATCACATTTTCATCAGAAAAATCGATGATCATATCCTGGTGCGATACGGCATCAAATGCGAAAAAGTCGCTGTTGGTAAGGGTAGATTTTTGCTCGATGGTATTGCCCACTTCTGCGGTGAACTCAAAACCGGGGGCACCTGTACTGTAACCGGTAGGAAAGTCTACCGATCCGGTAGATACCGCCACTTGTCCATTCACCTGTGCGCCTATCCACAGGCCCCCTTCGAAGAGGTGCTCGATACCTGAGTTCAACGGATATTCCATAGAAGGCTCTCCCTGCGGACTGTTGCGCACATCAGGACGGCCAATGGCGCCTACGTTGGTTACCGACAAACCTATATTGCCAATATCAATAGTCTCCCGGTCAAAGGAAGACTGTGCCGAAACCGTGTGGAAGGAGAGAAGTGCGGCAAGTATCCAGAGTAGGTGGCGTGGCATAATGCGGTTGTTTGCTAGTGGTTGCGAATATAGGGCGAAATGGGCGATTATAGGGTGTCTCCTTTGTCAAGATTTGGTAGTTGTTGAGCCGCCTGATCGAGCAGGTAGCCCGCTTCAGGCCCGGTGTTGAAGAGGAGATCGAGCACACTAAGGTCAGGTAGATAACCGGCCGACTCCTGAAACACCTGATGGTAACCCACCGGCTGCCAATGCAATTGGCCCGGCAAGGCACGTTTGGGGTGTACCCAGTCACGCCCATTTACCACCGGTTGGTTCCAGGTGGCAAAGGCTGTCGTGTACGACCACGTTGGCGGCCACCCCAGTTGCTCAAAGATCCAGGTCAGCAGCCGCACATTGAAGGTCCACAAGTGGGGGGCCGTGGGCCGGTACAAGGGCTCGAGCGTTGGGGCGTAAAACGGGAAAAAGGGGGACCGGCCATAGGCGGTCTGCAGTGCCTGCCAATGTTGATGGAGCCACGGTTGGTCATAGCTGATCCCCACCTCAGTGATCGGTGTCCGCTGATGCTTTCCCTTTTCGAGTGGAATAGAGAGTCGCTGCAACCGCTGTGGGCCGGCTATGTGGCACCGGTTGCGGTAGGAGCCCTTTTGGTAATTTTCGTGGGCTTCCAACACCAGTTGGTCTGCCCTGCGGGCCAGGGCCATCCAGGGCAGGGCCGGGGCATATGGTAGTTCGAGTAGTAACGGCATCTTTTACGATCGCTTGACAGGATAAGCGATAGGCAATTATTTTTCTGGTCCTTTTGTTGGTAAATTTACGCCAATCGTATAGGTACTATGCAACGTCTCTTTTACCTCTTGTTATTCAGTGTGTTATCTGGGAGTGCATTTGCACAAACACCCGGTCTGAGCGCCTACCTGGACAAATGCGTATTCAATACGCCCTATGATGAACCGTACCTGGAAACGTACCTGGGGGTAGACACCCGCACCCTTACCCTCGAAGAAGTAGCAGGTGGCTTGCAAGGTGGCGTGTTGGTGACCATCCTGGTAAAGGATGGCGAAGAGATCATCAATTTTGATAAGTATGAACTGAAAACCTCGGTCATACAGGATTCGAGTTTGATCGCTTCGTCATTGATGGCGCAGCGCAGGCTGGCGATAGATGAAGGCGTGTATGCCCTGGAGACCACCATTGAGGACCTCAACAATCCGGAGAATGTGGCCACCTTACCGATCGTGCCGGTGATCGTGGATTTTGCCGATGAAGGCATCAATATGTCGGATATCCACCTGATTGAAAGCGCCACCCCGGTAGAAGAACCTACGCCATTCTCGCGCCACGGCATGGAGATGATGCCCTACCTGTTGCCCTATTTTCCTACGATTCGGGAGGAGGCGTGGTTTTATGCAGAAGTATATGGGTTGGACGAGGAGTACCTCGATGAAGATATCCTTGTGCGCTACTTCATTAGCGCCAAGGGGGCCAAACAACCGATCGGGGATATGATGGGCTTTCAGAAGCAAAAAGGCCGTGATGTGAATGTGATCATCGGACGGTTGAATGTGAAGAACCTGCCCTCGGGCGAGTACGAACTGCAACTGGAAATCCGCGACCGGCAAAACAACCTGTTGATCGACCGGAGAAAAGCGATATATCGCAGCAACCGCAAGTCGATTGAAGACTTCAACAACCTGGCCCTGCTCGATATTGAGGAGACCTTCGTGGCCGAATACACCGATGAGCAGGTGAGTTACTTTCTCGATGCCAGCTCGGTGATCGCTACTCCCAAGGAACAGCAGGTGATTGCCACCCTGCAGGAGCAGGACGATCCGATGCTCAGACGGCAGTTTTTGTACAACTTCTGGCTCGACCGTGACCTGGTGGACCCGGAGGAGCGCTGGAAGAAATACCAGGTGTTGGTGCGCTTTACCGAAGAGAACTATGCCACCATGAACCGCCACGGCTTCGATACTGACCGGGGGCGGGTGTATTTGCAGTATGGGCCGCCCAATGAACTGGATCGCTCCGGCTTTGAAGCGGCCAGCAATCCTCATGAGCTGTGGGTGTACAACCAAACACCACGTGGGGAGACCAACGTGATCTTTGTATTCATGAACAGCGACATGGTCTCCAATGAATTCCGACTCATTCACTCTACCGCTACAGGTGAGATATTCAATGATAACTGGCAATCGATGCTGTTCAACACGTTTACCCCCTCCTCGATTGACGGAGCCGACACCCGCGACCACTTTGGTACCAAGGTGACCGATCAGTACCAGTACTTGCAGCAGCGTGACCGTTGATTTGGCTATTTTTGCGCATTGCAATTAGCCTATGGCCCGCTTGTCCTACATGCTGACCCTCGCGGTCATTTATCCTATCTCCTGGCTGCCCTTCCCGCTGCTTTATGGTGCCAGTGATGTGCTGTATGTGATCCTGTTCAAGGGGCTTGGCTACCGCAAAAAGGTCGTGTTTGGCAACCTGAAGCGCGCCTTTCCAGAGAAGTCGGAGCAAGAGATACAGGCCATTGCCAAACGGTTTTATCGTCACCTTACCGATTTGCTGGTAGAGAGCTTCAAGGGCTTCACGATCAGCAAAAAGGCATTGATGGACCGCATGGACTTTACCAATCCGGAGATCGTCAATCGATATTATGATCAAGGACGACATGTGGTTTTGATCGGCTCGCATTACAACAATTGGGAATACCTGCCCCCGGTGCTGAGTATTCATCTCAAGCACACCATCATGGGCATTTACAAGCCGTTGTCAAACAAGTACTTCGACAGGCGGGTGCAGCGAAACAGGAGCCG
>CAJXXO010000088.1 GCA_913062655.1 uncultured Bacteroidota bacterium
ATGCGGATGAGGGGCGGGTAGACAAACTTATGACGCTCGGCCATCTCCCTTTCAAAGAAGCCTTCGTAGTCATTATTGATCACGAAGTACAATACCGGGTGAGATAAATTCCTCGCCTGAATCAATACCTGCCCTCGTTTGTGTTTTCTTCCGCTTCTGCCAGATACCTGCACCATCAGTTGGAAGGCACGCTCATTGCTGCGAAAGTCCGGGTAAAACAGCAATTGATCCGCATTGAGGATACCCACCAGGGCCACCTTTTCAAAATCCAGCCCCTTGGTCACCATTTGGGTGCCGACCAACACATCGATCTTACCGGTAGCAAAGCGATTGATAATCTCTTGATGACCATGCTTACCCTTTACGGCATCTAAGTCAAGTCGCTGAATAGTGAGGTCGTCAAACAGTAGCTTGAGTTCATCCTCGATCTTCTCCGTACCAAAGCCCATCACCCGCATATGGTGCGCCCCACAAGCCGGACATTCTACCACGGTTTTAATCTTGTAGCCGCAATAGTGGCACTTTAGCTGATCGGTGTGTTTGTGGTAAGTGAGCGATACATCACATTGCTGGCATTGGGGAATGTGGCCACAAGTGCCGCAAATGAGCATAGGCGCATAGCCCCTGCGATTGCGGAAGAGGATCGCCTGGTTATTGTCCGCCAAAACCTGCCGCAAGGCTTCCACTAAATGCTCCGATAGGTGCGTCCCGGTATTGTTCACCCGTGCTGATTTGGATACATCCAGCAGTTTGACCTCTGGTAATTGGAGATTGCCGTAGCGTTCCTTCAGGGTGACGAGACCGTACTTGCCCTTGGTGGCATTGTAGTAACTCTCGACTGAAGGAGTAGCACTACCCAATAGCACTTTGGCCGGGTACAAAGAGGCGAGGAGGATAGCCGTATCTCGTGCATTGTAGCGTGGTGCCGGATCAAACTGCTTGTAACTTCTATCGTGCTCTTCATCCACAATCACCAGGCCCAGGTCAGGATAGGGCAGCAGCAAGGCACTGCGGGCACCTACCATCACTTTGTATTCGCCCTTGTACATCTTGTGCCATACTTCCACGCGTTCAGCGGCATTAAACCGACTGTGGTACACGCCAATGGTGGAACCAAACAACTTCCGCAGCCGCTGGATCATCTGACCGGTGAGGGCAATTTCCGGCAACAGATAGAGCACTTGTTTGCCCTTGTCCAATTGCTCCTGTATCAGATGGGCGTAGATCTCTGTTTTGCCACTGGAGGTGACACCATGCAGCAGTACTACCTCCTTCTCTTCCCAATGCGTTTTGATCTGCTCAATGGCCTTTTGCTGTGCCGGGGAGAAGCTGATGTCAGGTGCTTTGACCTCGCCATCGTCTTGTAGCCGCGAGACTTCTTCTTCTTTGGCCGTAAAAATGCCCTTTTCGATCATCCGGTTGAGGGCGCTGTAGTTTTTGCCGGTAGCTGCGAGCAGCTCCGATTTGCTCACTTTTGGCCCCAGCGTTTGCAGGTGGAAGAAGTTGAGGAGGATATCCATCTGCTTGGGTGCGCGGTCGAGGTCAGCAAAGAGCTGCTGCCGTGCCTCATCGCTGGCATATTCCGACCCCAGTGTCAGGTAGGTCTCTGTTTTGGGCTTATAGCCGGCTTGCAATTCTTCTTGTAAAAAGATGACTTGCTGATCGAGCAGGCTGCGAATGATGGGATAGACGGTTTTCTTACCGAGAAGGTCCTGTATATCTTTGATGCGGAGTTCATGCTGCACACTCAGGGCTTCGGCCACCATGTACTCGTCATCGCTCAGCGACTCGTAGTGATTATCGAAGAAAGGGTGTAGCGTAATACGCGTTTCGCTTTCCATTTTCAGCCCGGCCGGCAAAGCGGCATTCATCACATCACCCAGTTGGCAGAGGTAGTAATCGGCCGTCCAGGTCCACAGTTTCCGCTGTTGGGGTACGATAATCGGTTCTTCGTCAATGATTTGCTCAATATCTTTTGGCGAATAGCCGTCTGGTGCGGCTGTAGTGAGCGACCAGATAAGGCCGGTGTATATCTTTTTGCGGCCAAACTGCACCACTACCCGTTTGCCCGGGGCAGCCTGATCGGCCCAGTCCGCAGGTATGCGGTAGGTGTAGTTTTTTCGCAGTGCCAGGGGCAGCACTACCTCAGCAAAAACGGGTGCCTGCATGCGGATAAAGATAGCCAAGGCACCGGGTAAAATGTCAAATTAAGGGTATGACAAGTAAGGTTCTCCCCAACCCTGTGACACTTTTATGAGTTGTATGTCAAACATTTTCAAGAAATTTCGGACTAACAACTATTCTTGTATCCCCACAAAAGGAGACTATGCAGCGAATTATACTATTGATGTTGATCTTGGTTTTGGGTGTAGGACAAGCCAATGCCCAATCCTGCTTTTTGGTGGAACTGCCCCTGCAAGAGCGTGTACAGCAAAGTACTTTGATTGTAGAGGGACGCGTGGTGGCGTCAACCCCTTTTGCCAATGGTGATGGCAGCTTGATCAATACGGCACATGAGATTGAAGTAACCGCCATTCGGAAAGGACAGGTCAATACCTCGCGCCTGATGGTGATTACCGAGGGAGGGCAGCTAGGTCAGCAGTTGCAGGTAGTGGAGCCATCGTTGCAACTCCAGCCGGGTGCCAGAGGGCTGTTCTTGTTGGAGGTGGCCCAGTTTGATGGTCAGCCCCAGCAGTATCCTGCCTTCCAGCCAATTGGTGGGCCGCAAGGGTTTGTGCAGTACATGCAAAATGGTTTAGCACGCGATCCTTTTACCCTCTACCAACGACCCCAGCAGGAGTTATTTCAGCCCATTCAGCAATGGACACAGCAGGCGCCCCAGATCATGCAGCCGTTGCTTCGTCAGTCTATGCCGCAGCGCGGTGCAGCACCGGTGATCAATGGGTTTTCTCCTGCTAATGTAACTGCAGGTACTTTTACCAACTTTACCATTACCGGAAGTGGGTTTGGTACGCTTAGTGGACAAGCAGAAGTGGCTTTCTCCAATGCTAATGATGGGGGCGCCACCTTTCTTACCGTGCCCACAGCATTAATACAAAGTTGGAGTAACACACAAATTGTAGTACAGGTACCAACAGATGCTGGCACCGGCCCGGTGCGCGTTATCGATGCCAATGGTGCTTCCACGGTCTCCAGCTCTTCGGTAACCATCCCTTACAGTTTAATCAATCTTAATGTGCAGGGTAATTTTTTTCGCACTTATTTGCGAGATATCAACTCGGCAGGAGGTGTTACACTAAACTATAACACCAATTTCCTCAATTACCCCAATGCCACGGACGCATTCGAACGTGCCTTAAATACTTGGCGGTGCGGTACATTTCTAAACTTTGACATATCGTCCGTACCGGCCAATGTAGCGTGTCAGGCGCAAGATGGTATCAGTGTAGTAAATTGGGATACCGCTTGTGGGTTGCCAGCCGGTTTGCTTGGACAAACGCGTTCCAGCTATAGTGCTTGTTCTGCACCAGCAACCATATATCTGGATGATGTAGATATTATTTTTGCCAAGCAGCCTAGTGGTGCGAGTTGGAATTTTTCAACCAACAGTAGTACCAATCAACAGTATGATTTTGAATCGGTAGCCTTGCATGAGTTAGGTCATGCACATCAGCTAACCCATGTAAATGAGCCCAGCGAGGTGATGCATTATTCCATCGGCCCAGGTACAGATAAACGCACATTGAGCCAACAAGATATTGATGGGGGCAATGATGTAGTTGCTTTCAGTAATGCCACTACCTGTGGTCCGGCTCCTCATGCCCCGCTCAATAGTAATAACTGTTTATTGGGTGGGCCAACGGCTGCATTTGTTGGTGTACCCCAGTTGGGTTGTGCACCTCACGAAGTCTTCTTTTTTGATCAGTCAACCGGTAGTCCTAATGCCTGGGAGTGGGATATTGATAATGATGGGGTAGTTGATTATACCAGTAAAAACATCAGCCACATTTATACCCAAACCGGTACCTATGACGTGCGGCTGGTGGTGAGCAATTCATCTGGCACAGATACATTGGTGGAGACCCTTTACATTGAGGTATTACCTGAGTTGGTGGCTTCTGCAGGGAATGATACGTTCGTGTGTGAAGGGACCAGTGTACAATTGGAAGGCAGTGCGATAGGTGGCGATGGGAAATACAGTGCTTCCTGGTCTCCAGCTACAGGATTGAATTCTTCAACCGTTCTTACACCGGAGGCCAGCCCAAGTGTTACGACTACCTATGTATTAACGATAGAGGATGGTGGAGGATGCACAGATACTGATACGGTAGTTGTATCTGTAGTGCCTTCGCCTATCGCTGATGCCGGTATGGACGATGAAGTTTGTCGGGGAGCACCAATTACCCTTGGGGGTACCCCATCCGCCAGTGGAGGTACTGGACCGTATACCTACAAATGGCGTCCGGATCCCCTTTTCATTCCTGGCGTACCTAATCCGACCCAAACCCCTGATCAGACCACTACCTTCGACTTGGAAGTAACAGATTCTTTGGGTTGTGTAGGAACGGATAATGTTACTATTACAGTACTTGACAATCCGGTAGCTGATGCCGGTCCTGACCGGGTAGTTTGCGGTGGTGAGACCATTACCTTAGGGGGGGCACCATCGGCTAGTGGAGGGGCAGGTGGGTATACCTACTTGTGGTTACCCAATCAGGCCATCAGTAGTACAGCGGATTCGAATCCGAGTTTTATAGCAAAGGGGTCTGGTAATTTTGCGTACACCTTGCAAGTTTTCGATAGCAAGGGTTGTCAATCCAGTGATACCGTTGATATCACCTCACTGCCAGCGGTTGTTGCCAATGCAGGCCCGGCATCTACTATTTGTGCGGGTTCTACAACAGTTTTAGATGGTGCGCCCACGGGCGCTGGCGGATCAGGCACGCTCTCTTACCAATGGTCACCCATAATAGGTTTGAACAATCCGAACACGGCAGCCCCTATGGCAAGTCCGGCCAATACTACCACATTCACAGTAACGGTTGAAGATGCTAACGGTTGTCAAGCCATAGATTCAGTAACCGTTACAGTAAACCCAACCCCCGTTGCAAATGCGGGACCTGATAAGGGCTTATGTGATGGTATTACCGGTTCTACGATTATCGGAGGCAGTCCAAGTGGAAGTGGGGGTACCGGTACCCTTACTTACAACTGGTCGCCATCCAGTGGATTATCAGATCCTGCTATGGCCAACCCTACTGCTGCACCTGGTCAGCCGGCTACGTATGTGCTGACCGTAACAGATGCTAATGGATGCAGCAGCAGCGATACCATGCGTGTGACCATCAATCCGCCCTTGGTGGCCCGGGCCGGTACACGTGATAGCGTTTGCCAGAATGCCTGCCTTACAATAGGTGCTTCCCCGGCTGCAGTAGGTGGTGATGGCAACTTCTCCTACCATTGGTCACCTGCTACCGGGTTAGACGATTCTACAGGGGCCAATCCGCAAGCTTGCCCCAATGGTACAACCACCTACACGCTCGAAGTGATAGATGGCAAGGGCTGCACAAGTGAGGATACGATCATTGTTGTCACGAAGCCGGCACCAACGGTTACCTTCGGGGCATTGGATACCGGCTATTGTGAAAATGATGCGGTGGTAAACCTGGCCGGGACACCTCCTAACGGAAACTTTTCCGGGACGGGGGTTACCGCCAATACTTTCGATCCCGGAGTAGCTGGCCTGGGTATGCATACGCTATACTACACCGTAGTGAATGCGGAGGGCTGCGCTGCCATTGATTCGGCCACCACCACCGTGTATGCGAATCCTCCGAAGCCTGCCATATTCGTACGCAACGATACATTGTTCACCGACAATGGCTATGCCGATTACCAATGGTTATTCAACGGCATTTCGATTGCCAATGCCAACGACTCTTTCTTGTACCGGCCGGCCGGTCAATTGCCGGGCAATTATGAAGTGATAGTGACCAACGACAATGGCTGCACCAGTCGTAGCGATGTGTTTAACTACACCGATGTAGCACCAGTCTGGGCGGCCATGGATGCCCAGCTTTTCCCTAATCCGGCCAGTCAGCAGGCGTTCCTGCAGGTCGAAATGGATCGGCCCGAGGCCCTGCATATTCGTGTGTTTGACGGACAGGGTAGACTGGTATGGCATGCGCCACCGGCTACGATTATCCAACAGCAATATACGTTGCCGGTATCGACCTGGGCAGCCGGACTATACGTTATCGCTATACAGGGCGAGAGCGGACAGCGGCAGCTACCCTTGATCGTGGAATAAGTTATTCCTCTTCAGACGAAGAAGCCGATTCAGCAGAGTCGGCTTTTTTGTTGTCTTCCTTGCGGCCTACTACGGGGTGCCGCTGAAAGGGACGATTGGGGTCGAAGTTGAACCGGTAGGTGGCATATTGGCGATACAGCTCTCCGCCCACCTGTTGAATAACATGGATCATCTTGGGGTTAAAATCGCCAATCCAGGTCATTACCAGGTCTTCGTACCAATCATTAGCTACAATGGTATCACTGGCATACTGAATCATGGCGGCTTCTGCCCCTTTTCCCTGCCATTCCTTCACTACACCAAATACCAAGCCGTACATGGTGCGTGGTGGATTGAATTTCTTGTGGTAAAGAAACTTGAGTTTACCCCACCAATTCAGGTTGCCATGCACATATTTAAATACCTGATTGAGCTCGGGTATATTGACAAAGAATCCGATCGGCTCATTTTCGTGGTAGGCGAAGATGACAATGCGCGGGTCCATTACTGCCTTCATGCTCCTGATGATCTTGTCCGCCTGTTCTTTTTTCATCGGCTTGAACCCCTCATGCGTGGCCCAGGCGCCATTGTACACTTTTACAAAGCGGTCTGCAATAGCATCTATGGAAAGCCCCTTTACATTGCGTGCAGTGATCTTATTGCGCTCGGCAATAATGCGGGCTTTACGCTGCATCCTTTCCTCAGCCTCACGGGCGAGGGTACGGTAATACACGTTTTGGTTGTAGAATACGCGAAAACCGTAATTCTCAAATAAGGACTGATAGTAGCGGGGATTGTAATTAAACCCATAGGTAGGGGGATCGGTAAAGTTGTCGATGAGTAGCCCCCAGAATTGATTCTTTTCCCCAAAGTTGATAGGGCCGTCCATACCCTCCATGCCCCGTGTGGTGAGCCACTCTTTGGCGGTATCAAAGAGTAGGTTAGCGGCTTGCTGATCATCAATGCATTCGAAAAACCCCACTCCACCCACAGGGTAGTCGAGGGGGTTGCTCATTTTTTCGTTGGTGAAGGCCGCAATACGACCAATGGGTGTATTGGTATCATCCACCAGCAGCCAGCGCACAGCTTCGCCAAATTGCCATGCTTTATTGCGCTTGGGGTCAAATACTTTCTCGATATCCTGGCGTAGAGGAGGAATCCAGTTGTCATCGCCTTTATACAGGGTAAAGGGTAGTTCCAGCCAGACTTTTGCTGTGGCAGCCGCGGTAACCTCAATGATTTGCATGAATAGATGACTTTTCTGCCACAAAGGTAGCAGCATTGCACAAAGCGTTACTTATGCACCGGCAGCTATTCCGCAAAGGGCTCATTGTCAGGCCTTACAATTTTTTCCACACGGTATCTTTTTGTGTGCAATTATTGGTTTATCTGGAGGGTTGCCGTAACTTCGCGCCAACAAATTTTTAGCTCATTTAACTGACTGAAATCATGCCAAACGTTGGTAAAATCAAGCAAATCATTGGAGCGGTAATTGACGTAAGCTTCGAAGCGGAGGGCTCTCATTTACCTGAGATTCATAGCGCCCTGGAGATTACACGCGACAATGGTGAAAAACTCATTCTGGAAGTGCAGCAGCACTTGGGTGAAGATAGTGTTCGTACGATCGCCATGGACAGTGCAGAAGGACTGGTACGCGGAATGGAGGTAAAAGACCTGGAAGGTCCGATCACTATGCCTGCGGGCGATGCGATCAAAGGACGCCTCTTCAACGTAGTAGGCGAGCCCATCGATGGTCTGGGTGAGGTGACGGTAAAAGATCGTTACCCTATCCACGCAGAACCGCCTGCCTATGAAGAGCTATCAACGGAGTCAGAAGTACTGTATACTGGTATTAAGGTGATCGACCTGATCGAGCCTTACTCTAAGGGGGGTAAGATCGGTTTGTTTGGTGGTGCCGGTGTAGGTAAAACGGTATTGATCCAGGAGTTGATCAACAATATCGCCAAGGCATATTCCGGTTTGTCCGTATTTGCCGGTGTAGGTGAGCGTACCCGTGAAGGTAATGACCTGCTGCGCGAAATGATTGAAGCGGGCATTATCAACTATGGTGATGCATTTAAAGAAGGCATGGAAGCCGGTGGGTGGCCACTGGATAAAGTGACCAAGCAAGACCTGGAAGATTCCAAAGCGACATTTGTTTTCGGTCAGATGAATGAGCCTCCAGGGGCACGTGCACGGGTAGCCTTGTCTGGACTAACCGTAGCGGAGTACTTCCGCGATGGTGACCCTAATGAAGCAAAAGGAAAGGACATCCTGTTCTTTATTGATAATATCTTCCGTTTCACACAGGCCGGTTCCGAGGTGTCTGCCTTGTTGGGCCGTATGCCTTCAGCGGTAGGTTACCAGCCTACACTGGCCACTGAAATGGGACTGATGCAGGAGCGAATTACCTCCACCAAGCGTGGCTCCATTACCTCCGTACAGGCGGTATACGTACCTGCGGATGACTTGACTGACCCGGCTCCAGCTACTACTTTCGCCCACTTGGATGCTACAACAGTACTTTCAAGAAAAATTGCTGAGCTTGGTATTTACCCAGCGGTAGATCCACTAGATTCTACTTCTAGAATCTTGACTCCAGAGATCTTAGGAGATGAGCACTATGATTGTGCACAAAGAGTAAAAGAAACGCTTCAGAGATATAAAGAGCTTCAAGATATCATTGCCATCCTTGGTATGGACGAATTGTCTGACGAAGATAAATTGGTCGTATCTAGAGCAAGACGTGTGCAAAGATTCCTTTCTCAGCCATTCCACGTGGCTGAGCAATTCACCGGATTGAAAGGAGTGTTGGTAGACATCAAAGACACCATCAAAGGTTTCAATGAGATCTTAGATGGTAAGCATGACGACCTTCCTGAGGCAGCCTTCAACTTGGTAGGAACCATTGAAGAAGCCAGAGAGAAAGGTG
>CAJXXO010000089.1 GCA_913062655.1 uncultured Bacteroidota bacterium
CTTGCGGCAGGCACTGCAGAAAGTAAACAAATCCCACAGCGGCTTCCCAGCCTTTGCCTAGTTTGTGGTGAAGGATAACCCGACCGGGTAGCAATTGGTGGCTACGATGTGTGGGCACGAACCTACGGTTCTCGATTTCAGTAGAGATGGACCAGTTAGAGTCCAATTTCAGGACATTACGATAGCGATACCAGACAAAATCTTGCTCCACAACCTGCCGGTCTTGCGACCAGACCATCAGCCCGGAAAAAAGGCCCAAAATCAGCCCGACAATACTCTTCATGATGTAATTAATCCAATACCCGTAAAAAGCGTTTGCAAAGCTATAGAAAAAGGAAAAGGGGGCGCTCTTGCGAACGCACCCCTTGCCCAACAACCCTAATAAGGCGTAAAGCCTTATCTACACGGATAATACCGTTGGCGCCATTAAAGGCGTCATGTCTTGTGCGAAAACACTGTCGAAAAAGTGTTATCACAAATGGCTTCGTGTCTTGAGACCGACAACGTAAAGCAGCGGAGTCGATAAGCTTCTGAATTCTTATGAAAGTCGGTTTTCAGTCAAAGGCTGGACTATCGATCAGAAAGCATTGCTGTTCACCTCTAGATAGAATTTCTGATCTTGATTCGGGTTTAGGTAAGTGTCGTGTCGCACCTGACTGCACCTGATCTTGACTCCATTCATTCATCAAAGAACGATCTCGAAGGAACGCCATTTATGTCGCATAATTGGGCGTTTTTCTTCCTTGCCAAAGCTGTAGCCATAAGGCTCAGTTCCGGCAACACTTCGAAGGTCACTCATTCCTATCAAAACTTTGATGATGTGGGTCAGCCAGAAAATTGATTTAGGTCACTATGAGCCGTAACACCCTCTGCAAAAGGATTAGCGCGTTTGTTGGTGGATGGCAGCACGAATCGATTGCCGGGCTAGCCAAAAAGTCAGTATCACCACCAATACACCACCTATAACAGCATACCCATTCACCACCGGACCGTGTAGAAGTTGCTGTTGCCCCACCCATTGGTGCAAAGCGAATGCGGCTGCAACAAAAAGGGCAAGACCGAAGAGAGCGCTTGGAAGGAGTAATCGGAGGGACTGCCGGAGCATCGCCTGCTCTACCATTTTGGGATCGTACCCCAGTGTAAGCATCAGGGTAAGTTCTTCCCGCGCCCGGCTGATAAGCAACTGCAGGGTGACGGTCACCACTACTACGGACAACAGTGTAAACAAGCCTCCTATAATACCGATCAGGGTGGCGGTGGCTTGTGCCAGGGCACGAAAACTCTGCCGACCTGTCTTTTCCGTATTGGTCTCGTACCCTTTCTCTTCCAAATAAGCAGTCAGTGCTGGTGCGGCAGCATCGGGTGTGGCGAGGATTACCTTTTGTGTGCGAGCTTCTTCTTCACCATATTGTGCATTGGCCCATTCCATAAAAGACAGGGGAATCATGAGTGAAGGCAACCGGTAGCTGAAGGCCACCACTCGGCTGGAAAAGGTCTTGCTTTTTCCTTTACCGGATATCCGCAGTTTGAAGTTCATTTCCTTTACCGTCTCTTCCGACAATTGTGGCAGATCGTACATCATGGCCACATTGAAGTTGTAGATATCCAGCCAGTCCTTGGTCATAACCACCGGCACAAATGACTCTCCCTCAGACCAGCCCCACTCCGAGGGTAGGGTGTCCATGAAAGCATCTGGCACCGACTCAAAAAACAAGTCCGCATACATCCCCATCTCTTCCTGCAGGTTGGAGGAAATGGCGAATTGATTAGTAGTGAATGGCGCCACATCGTGGATGAAGGGTTGCTCAGCGAGTTCCCGGATTTCGTAGGGCTTGAAGGCCGCTCCAAATCGTTTATTCAACATGCTCAGGCTGTTGAGTCCGCTTACCGGCTTATTGAGTATCAGGTATTCGTACGTACTGTCCTGGTTTCGTTCGGCCACCGTTTGCTGCGTGCTGACGAAGAGCTGTAGTGCCAGCATGATAAAAGCCAGTCCTAATGCCAATCCTGATCCTGCAATCAGTAGCTGGCGTTTCTTTTGGCGTTGCCATAGTATTTGCCGGAGCAGTTGCATCAGAGGCGAAAGGTTTGGTGGTAAGGAAAGTAGTGGTCCTCATTAAGCTGCAACACCACTAATCCGGCCGCTCGCTCTTCGCAAATGTGGGTGATGAGGGTGGCCGCTTTGCTTCGGTTGTTCTCATCCAGGTGAGAGAACGGTTCGTCCATAATCAGCCAGTCAAACTGCTGCGCCAAGGCCCGTACAATAGCCACGCGCTGTCGCTCACCTTGCGATAATTGGTGAAGTGGCTGCGCCAATTGATGCGTAATGCCCAACTCTGCTGCGTAGGATTCCCACGCTGATCTGGGCACCGAATCCTGCAACTCAGCATTCAGTTGTATGTTTTCTGCTGCCGTGTAGTTGGGCAGCAGGCGCAGGTCCTGAAAGACAATACTGATGTGATCCTTTCGCAAGCCGCACCAGGTTCTGAGGTCAAATTGCGCTACATCCCGGCCATCGTAGGTGATCGCGCCCTGATAGTCATGGCGAAGTCCGTACAACATGTGGGTCAGTGAGGTCTTTCCGGTACCGGAGGGGGCATGGACGTGCGTCAACTGTCCCGACTGCCATACCACCTCTTTACGCCAGATAGCAGAATCGCTGGTGTCTCGGTCAGTCAATGGGTTTGGGAGTAGCTGTTGCAGGCGTATCTCCATATCACATTCCGATCATGCCCATGTCCATGATGCTTTGCACGATATTGGCGGTCATCACTTCGAGGGCATTCTTGTCCTTATTTTTCATTTGCAAGGTCATCACACTCTTCCACTTGGTGTCCGTGGGCTCATAGCTGATCATTTCCATCTTCTCCACCGACTCCATAAAAGTCTTTACTTGCCTCAATACCTCACTATCCGCCCCACCTTCTTCCATGGCATCAGCCACGGAGCTATACAGTGCGGGTCCATTTACCATTACGTACATGGGATAGTCAGCTAACTTATCAGCTACATGGGCCAGATCGCTGGTGCGGGTGCCATGTATTAATGGTTCGAAATACGAATCGTAAGTAGTGATGTAGAGGATGTTATCGCGAAGTACGATGATGCCCGGATTGGGGCCTTGCAGACCGGAGTAGTAACCTTCTCGCTTTTCCAGCAGCGTATCGGCTACCCAATTATCCAACTGCCCAATGAGTTTGTCGCGGTCAGCAATACCAGCCGCCAGTACCCACCTGGGCTCATATTCGACCCCAAGTGCTTCCGACTCCAGGTAGAGATCTTTGTTCAGTGCCATGGCATCTTCCATGTCCGTACCTTGCTGGTTGACATCCATACCATTCAAGCCTACAAAAAGCTCACCGGTTAACGCATTGGATAGATCACGCATCATTTTCAGGTTGGACAAGTCTTCCGTATCGGCATCCCTGGCCATTACTTCATACAAACCAGTGGTCTCAAAAAATTGATCGAAGCCAGGGCCATCCATACGCATGGCAAAATAAGCGGGGAAATCATCAGTAGGCAGGCTCGATAGCAGATCGGACTGAAATGATCCGCCCACCAATTGACGGTATTGATCCATCGTCTCTTTTGACGCCATCAGCTCGCCCGTAGCAACCATTTCGCCTTCCTTAAAATCCATCGCACTAAGAAAAACAGCATCCTCACCAATATCAAAGGTTACCCCCTCTTCTGCGGCTGCTTTTTGAAAATCAGCCAGGCGTAATACCATGGAAATGTCGTGTGCTCCGCTTACCAGCGCATCTGCTTGTTCGCTCGTTTGAATGGATTCATCTTTAGGCAGTGCAAAGTATTGACCCAGTAGTGCCGAAGGACTTTCATCAATGGCTTCTTCCATCAGCAGCAGGCCAATATTGCCTTTCCAGCCCAGTACGCCATCACCAGCACTGAGGTAGGAAAAGCCATCACCCTCCTGTATGGCTATATTTTTACCGACCTTATCGATGAAAGTGAGGAATGTCTCACGGTCGGCTATGGTAAATACCACTCCGCCTTGTGGTTCGTTGCTCTCATCCATGTCCAGGAAGAGATAGAAGTTCTTTTCAAAATCCACTCCGGTTACGCTGCGGTCGGCTATAAAGTTGGGGATGCCTTGCATTTGTAGCAATCCACCAATGAACCCCAGGCCTGTACTGTTCTTTATGGCGTTGAAGTTCATCTTGTCACTCATCTGCCCCATGTTCATGGTCAGCACCATGTCACTGCTGGCTGGAATGTAATCTAAGGCGGAAGGCGGCTCTTTTTTACAACCGGTAAAAACAAGCACGAGCGCTACCGCGCCAATTGCGATTTGGGTTAATCGTTGCATAATCAGGGTCTTTGTCATTATGTAAATGTACCATAAAGGGCTGGCAAAGCCGATTTTTGAAGGGTATCTTAACCTGCTTTAGCATTTTGTTTGCGGGCTCTCCGTTCTATGAGGGTATGGACGAATACGGCTGTGATGATAATGGCAGCACCTGCATACAGACCGATGCTTACTTCCTCGTGCTCCTGAAAAAGAAATATAGCCATCACGATACCGTAAATGGGTTCCAAATTGATCGATAAATTGAAGGTAAAGGCGGTGACATGCCGTAAGGCATTGATGGACAGCACATAGGCAAAGGTGGTGCACAGCAAGGCAAGCAGCAACAAATAAAGCCAATCCATACCGGCTGGTACAAAATCTGCTTCGGGAAAATATTGCATATACAACGGTGCCATCAGGCTGAGAAATACCCATCCGCTGCCCAGCTCCAGAAAGGTGATGGGGATGGCATGGTACTTGGCGATCATCTTACGGTTCAGCACAGAAAAGGTAGCCGCCAGCAAGGCCGCTGCCAGGGCCAGCAAAATACCTGTCAGGTACACCTCGCCAAAGTTGAAGATGAGATACATTCCGGGTATTACCATAGCACCCAGCAACATCTCGGTCCAACGAAAGCGAGCCTTGAAGACCAGGGGTTCAATCACTGAGGTGAAAAAGGCGGTAGAAGACAATACCGACAGCGCCACCGTGACATTGGCATACTTAATGGCCCCATAAAATGCGACCCAATGCAGGCTTACCAATACCCCAATCCCGGCCAATCGCCAACGATCTTTGGAGGGAATCTGCTGTAAACCTCGATAAAGTGGAGGTAAGGCCAGCATGCTGAGCACGGTCAACAACAGGCGATACCAGACGATCTCGAGCTCAGTCATCAAGATCAACCGACCAAAAATGGCCGTGAAGCCGAAAAGGAAAATGGCCGTATGGAGCTGTAAGTAGGCGCGGTTGTTGGCCATGGTCAGTTCCCCAATATTTGATTGACAGCATTCAGTCCCTGCCGGGCCTGTTGGTTGTTGGGGTTGAGCTGTATCGTTTGCTCAAATGCGGCTCTTGCTTCCGCATAGCGTTGTTCGGTATACAAGGCGCCTCCCAGATTGTACCAGTAGGAGGACTCCTCCGGCTGATATTCCACAGCCAGGTAATAATAGTCGATCGCTCCGGGCAGGTTGTTCTGCATCGCCAGCGCATTGGCTCTCCGGTAATAGGCCGCACCGAGGGCCTTGTAGTTTTCCTGGATTTTCGGGTGGAAGGGTTTAATCGCTTTGGCCTTCTTCCACGCCAACGCAGCACTGTCCAACTGCCCCAACGTCAGGTGGATGTACCCTTGGTTATTGTAATTGTTGTACAAAAACAATTCCCTGTCAAAAGAATCTATTCTACCAGCCGGGTAGAGGGCTTCTGCCCGATGGAAGTGATAGAGGGCCTGGCTTAGCAGTTGCGTGTCCTGTTGTGCACGCCCCAGGTATTTATTGATGTATTCATTTCCCGCTGCCGTGTGGGCTTTTATACTGCGGGGCACCGTTTCCACATCAGTCAGGAATAGCGTTGCATTGTTTTGCCAATCCAAGGCTCTCGAGGAGCCACCATATGCGCCAGCAACGGTGAGTATAACGAGCACTGCTGCCATCAGCGGGGTGGGTTGCTTCGGCTGTTGCAGGATACGCCACAGCAAACAACTTACTACCAGTACGAAACCAAAAGAGGAATGATAGATCAGTCGCTCGCCCATCGTAGCGCCCAGTGGCACGATGAGGTTGGAGATAATGCTCAGGGTAATGAGGTAGAAAAGAAGCCCAAAGGCTAATGCGGCCTGTCTGCGCCAAAGCACCAGGGCCAATAGGCCCCCGCCCACATGCAAGAGCAGCGATACCCACACTTTAGGGTTGCTGAAAGTAGCATAGGCAAAGGTGGCAAAGCCGTAATCATAAGACATAGGGTGAGGCCATACCAACAACTGCAGGTATTTTAGAAGCACCACGAATATGGTAGCGTACTTTTCCCCAATCGAGGCATACAGAAAGGGGTCATTCAGGATATCATCCATTTTTCCACTGCCCCAGCCGACCACTTCTCCGCGCAATAGCAGATAACCGGCAGCCACGGCTATAAAGGGTAAGGTTTTTTTCAGCGCCTCCTGCCAGGTTTGCCGCCCAAAGAAGCCCATCGCCAGGGGCAATATGGCCAGGTAGGTGATGCCATTTTCCTTCGAAAGCAAGGCGAGGGCGTAAAGCAACAATGCCCACCAGAGGGCCGTGGATTGCCCCTTTAGATAGCGGAATAGCTGTATGCAGGCTCCGGTTAAAAACAAAAAGGAGAGGATTTCATCCCGGCTTTTGATATTGGCCACCACTTCGGCATGGAGCGGATGCACCAGGAAGAGCAGCACCACTATAAAGGCCAGTCCTCTGCGCCTGTCGAGCCAGTGGAAATGAAGTAATTGTAGCAGCAAAAAAGCGGTTAGGCCATACAACGCCACGTTGATGAAGTGAGACAGGCGTGGCGCCAGGCCAAATAACTCGTACTCAATGGCGAAAGTAATGATCGATAAGGGGCGATAGCGTCCTCCTGAGAGTTCGGCTTCTCCCCCAAACTGATCGTAGTACCACTGATAAGCATCTTTACTGAGTAAATCGCTAATCCCCGATATACCTTGGGTAGTATAGGGGTTTTCTGATATCACCAGCCCATCATCCAGGGCATAGCCGAAGTCCATGAGAAAGGTATGGCTGTACATCGCCACAGCAAGCCCTACCAACAGAATGGCCTGTAAACGAAAGTTGTCCCAAAAGGAGGCTGGCCCGGATTTCGTCATCTCATCTAACTGTAGGCGCAAAAATGCCAAAAATCGTTCACTTACCGTTCGGTTTGTCAGGGTTCTGTCATGGAGACGTTAATAATTGTTGGCAGAGTGGAGGTCGGGAACTGATCAGGTTGTAAAATGTTGATTGTGTTGTACTTATTAGCACTTGAATTAGCTGTTTTTTAACGGCTTTTTAACGAGTTCGGGTGGAACAGTAGAAGGGGTCCACTCGTTTTATCAAGTACATTATCAAGCCATACTAACCCTCCGTGGTTAGCGTTTACATAGTAGTTGTTTCATGGTTTGAATTAGGTTTTGGGTTGGAGAAAAGGCGCTTCGTTTCGGGGCGCCTTTCTTCATTTTCGGCATTGTAGAATTGGATATTACATTTGCATGGTGAAACAGTCGTGGAAGAAAGCCCTCAAGGGCATGGGCGTAGGCGCTTTTCTCTTTTTCTTTATCAAGGGCCTGGTGTGGCTGGCCATCTTTTTTGGCTTAGCCCAAT
Source organism: uncultured Bacteroidota bacterium (assembly GCA_913062655.1). GTDB lineage: Bacteria > Bacteroidota > Bacteroidia > Chitinophagales > S012-47 > CAJXXO01. The sequence continues at coordinate 7,642 of CAJXXO010000089.1, forward strand.
TTGTAGGTTGTTAAACTGAACCAAGCCTTATCGCTGTCGTTTTTCGCTGTATGGAAATATTACAAAAGGGCAGAAGTGCATTTGAACGCGGAGAGTACAAGCGTGCAATCACCTTGGTAGACCAAGCCATCAAGCAAAATCCGTACGATCGGCACTGTCGTCATGTACGTGCCCTTTCCTACTTTAAGTTGGGCGAATATATCACCGCCATTGAAGAGTTCAATTGGCTCGTGGAGCATCACCCGGAGGAAACCGAGTACCTGAGTGACCGGGGGGTAGCGCACCACAGAAATGAAGACAACACCACCGCATTGGCTGATTTTGAACGGGCGCTGCTACTAGAACCTGAGCGAGGCTATCACTACGCATGCCGCGCTTATATCAAAGATAAAATGGGTGATGTGGAAGGTGCGGTGGCAGATTATAAGAAAGCCATACAGCTAGACCCGCAAGATGAGATCTCCAAGAACAACCTGGAGATATCACAGCAAAAGCTAGGCTATAAGGCCAGCAAGCTTTTCCGTTACAAATCGAAAGCCCATTTCTCCGAAGAAGAACAACAGGCGTACCAGGCGGAGTACGAAGCCAAACATGGTAAGGCTATTCCACCGACACAGCAGCATCCCCCGGCACCACCAACTGCCAAGGATATGCTTCGTGAAATGGGAAAAGTATTCACCTCAAAGGCCGCCTTCAAAGAGTTTGTACAGTTCATCACCAAGCGCAAGACGGCTACTTCGCAACGCGCTGAATAGCCTGCACGAGCTCCACCAATTTTTGGCTCGGTAGGGTGTGCGGCCCTTCAAAATAGTCGGTCTGCACATGCAGCCCGGCTGCTTTCCATTTCTGTTGCCACGCTTCTACCACCTCTACCGGAATATAAGGATCCTCTTTGCCCAACCGATACCACCATTTGGCTTGTTGTAAGTGCGGTTGGTCGTAGGCGATGTCCCAGGGCGGACTGCCCGCCCAATTGACTATATGATGGGGGGCCCACTGCCCTTTTGCCAGCCATCTGTTTAAGGTAGCCACCCCTTGGCTGAAGCCTAGCCCAATCCAGGTCACATTCACCTGTTTCAGTTGTGGGGTGATCCAATCTTTCACCCGGTTCAGATAGGCGATCTGGTCTTCGATTTCCGATAGCCGATCCTCTTTTGTCATCCAGGAGGCCCCCACTCGTCCGCTTGTACCTTTCAGGTAAAAGCGTGACAACCCTTCTGGCGCCACTACAAAATGGTCTTCTTCCGGCAGCGATTGAAAGGGCCGGATGCTATAGGGTACCAGTTGACCATAACCATGTAAGACCATCCATGCAAAGCGCGCTGTAGCCGGGTTTCCGTGCGTTGCCAATCGGGCTGTTCGTTCTACGGGCAAGTGTTGCAACATAGGTCATCAATTTCCGGGGCGAAAATACCTTAATTTTGTGGCGTCCATATGGCTTCTTCCTCCTCCATAACAGATGCAAAGCTCAGCAATCAACGGGTGATCGGCCAGTACACGAGCCATAG
>CAJXXO010000090.1 GCA_913062655.1 uncultured Bacteroidota bacterium
CGATACACTAAGCCAATCTACCGGTGCACTCGCCCGTAAGGTTATTGTTCGCAATTCTGACAACGAGTGGCTTAACTTAGCCGGTGACATTGCCCAAAAGAGCATTTCAACCTGGTTAGCGCTGGAACTACAGCGCGCCACAATTGAGCAGCAGGGTGAAACGACCACGTGAAAAGCGTAAACTTGTGCTATGGCAAAAGTGGGGCTGATCTCCGACACGCATGGATATATTGACGATAAGATTGTAGCCTATTTTGAAGATTGCGATCAGATTTGGCATGCCGGTGACATTGGCGGTTTAGCCATTACGGATGAGCTGGCCAAAATTGCTGAAGTAAAGGCCGTCTATGGCAATATAGATGGTCAAGAGATAAGACGCGTTTGGCCGGAAAATCAACTATTCACCTATCAAGGGGTAAAAATACTGATCACCCACATTGCCGGCTATCCGGGTCGCTATAACGGCCGGGTAAAAGCTTTGATTCAGCAACATCGCCCTCACGCTGTGATGGTCGGTCACTCGCACATCGTCAAAGTACTTCGAGACGCCAGCGACAACCACCTGCACATCAATCCGGGCGCTGCCGGCATACATGGGTTTCATAAGGTACGAACCATAGCTACCATGCACATTGACAATGGTCGCATGCACGACTTTCAATTAATCGAACTTGGTAAGCGGGGTGCTATCAATAGCTAACAAAAGGCATTTGATGCACAAATTTTTCTTCCTCAACCAGGGTCAATAAGAAACCAGCCAAGTCGGCCCTGCCGATCTTTGTACTGGCATTAACTCCTACCCAACCTACACGATAAGTACCTTTTTCCGCCTCGTCTGTTAGCCTTGGTCCTCTGACAATTGTCCATTTAGTATTGCTATTTCGCAATACTTCTGCATGCGCTATAGCATCATTTAATATTTTGGGGACCGCAATCTTCATAACCCATCGGATGATTTTGTCGGGTAGTTTTGGTTGATCTTTCTCAGGAAAAGGTAGGCCTCCACCGGACAAAGAGATAATTCGATTAACATGGTTATTTTCCATAGCCAACAAAATATGCTTGGTGCCTTTTGTCTGCAGATCTGCCGGAGAACCCTTTACATGACCAAATAAGCTGAAAACCAATGCAGCTCCTTCCAATGTTTGATTTACGGATGCCTGGTCCAGCACATCACCTTGAATAATCGTAAGATTAGGGTGACTGAAGCTCACCTTTGCCGGATCACGGGCCAGGGCTCGTACCTTGTGACCTGACAAGATGGCCTTCTTTAAAAAAAGTCGACCCGTCTTACCCGTGCCGCCAAATAGTGCAATCGTTCTCATTTATGGGTGGTTGTCAAAGATCGAAGAGAATTGTTTAGGGTCTTGTAATCGACATAGCCTCTTGCGATTAAATAGTAGTCTTCCCCATTCTGGACAATGACAGTCGGAAAGCCAGCTACACCAAAGGCCTGCGCTCTTTGAAAGTCAGCTTCCGCCAGTGCTATTCCCTTCTCTGACCGCATGGCTTCCACAAAAGCGGTTCCATCTAAGCCGAACTCGGTAGCCAATTCTCCATAGGCTGCCCAATCTTCCGGAGGCATCCCTTCATAGTAAATGGCTTTCTGAAGCCTTGAAGCAAACCTTACGGCTTCACCAGGGCGTTGCTTTTTGAAGACCGCCAGGGCTATCGATGGGGGAATGGAGGAAAAAACGGTGGAGCCTTCTTCCAGCACATTCTCCAAAAACGCGTCTCCGAATACGATGCCGGTTCGTTGTTCCACCTCTTTATAAGCTTGCTTGATGTAGGGTGCCACTTCACCAATGGGGCCAATACGTTCCCCGGTAATCATGCCGCCAGATATAACTTCAAATTCGTACTCGTCACCATGTGCTTCGTAGAGCTGTTGTATAACTGGTGAAAAACCATAGCACCAGCCGCAAAGGGCGTCATACACATATATTACTTTCATAGATGCTGATTTATCGGGCGACAAGCAGGTTGCCAGCCATAAGAGCATGCTAAACAGCCAAACCATTTCATTTTCATTTATCTCAAAAATAGTAGCTTCGCCATCACACACCAATTTTATTGTACCTACCTAAAAGTAAGTATGGACAGTAAATTATCACCACGTTGCCCCATCCGAACCACCTTGGAAATGCTAGGCGGTAAATGGCGCCTGCTGTTGATCAATGCCATTGGCAATGGGCATCATCGCTTTGGCGCACTAAAAAGAGCCGTGCCAGAGATTAGTGAAAAAATGCTGACCCAGGAACTAAAAAACCTCGTGGATAACAGGTTGATCACCCGTACTAATTACGGGGAGGTACCTCCACGAGTGGAATACCATCTAACGCCCATAGGCGAAAGAGCGCAAGCCTTGCTACAACCCATTAGCGAATTCGGGTTGGCCTATATGGAGGCCCTTGACTAGTAGCCAGCCACCGTCTGCATGAGAATACCACACAACCAGGCACCATAGGTGCCCAGTGCGTATCCCAGAACAGCCAGCAACACCCCTACAGGTGCCAGGGCAGGGTGAAAAGCAGCCGCTACAACTGGCGCACTGGCCGCTCCGCCAATATTGGCTTTGCTACCCACCGCCAAAAAGAAATAGGGTGCTTTTATGATCTTTCCCACCCCAAAAAGAAGGCCTACATGGATCACCATCCAGATCAAACCCACCAGAAATAAGCCCGGATTCTTGCCGATTTCGGTGATGTCCATCTTCATGCCGATGGTGGCCACGAGAAAGTAGATAAAAACGCTCCCAAAATTGGAAGCCCCTGCCCCCTCATAGTTGCGCGCCTTTGTGAAGGAGAGAATGATACCGGTGGTAGTGGCCAATACAATCAACCAAAAGAAATCGGAGGTCAGGCTAAATCGACCCAATTGAGGGGCCTTCTCCTGAATAAAAGCCGCAATATTATCCGACAGAAAATGCGCCAGCCCGGTAGCCCCCAGCCCTATACCGAGGATGATCATAAAATCGGCAAAGGAAGGAATGCGGGCATTTCTTCTGGCAAAGTCTTGCATCTTATTTTTCAGGTTGGATACAGCCGAGGCATCTGCCTTGAAGAAGCGATCCAAAGCTGCGGTGCGTCCAACACCCAACAACAAGAAGGCCATCCATATTTCCGCCACGATCACATCTACCGTTATCATGATCGAATAGAGACTATCGCTGGGATGAAATATTTCATACATAGCCGCCTGATTGGCTCCACCACCGATCCAACTACCTGCTACTGTAGTCATCCCACGCCATACGGCATCCGGTCCGGCTCCTCCAACGATGTCAGGAGCAAACGTAGAAGTCACCAAAATGGCCAGTGGACCACCCAAAATCACCCCTACCGTACCGGTAAAGAACATGATCAGTGCTTTCGGACCCAGCTTAAAGACTTCTTTCAGATCAATGCTGAGGGTAAGCAGCACCAAACTGGCCGGCAGGAAAAACCGCGAGGCGACAAAGTACAACTGCGACTCCTTGGGGTCAACCAACCCGGAGGTGGTAAGCAGGGAGGGCAGAAAGTAGCACAGCAACAGGGATGGAATGAAGGTGTAGAACTTCGACCAGAATGGGGTTTTCAGGGAGCTGGTGTAGAAGATCAACGCCAGCAACACCATCAACATACCGAGAATGATAGCATCGTTTTCAACCATAGCCTACAAAGAAAAGGATTCTTCCTGAAGTAATTGCCCCGGCCAACAGCTTGCATTATGAGGAGAGGTAACAGTCGTCCCAAAGCAATCTCTTATCTTTGGTCACCGCGAAAAAGCACTATCCCAATCCAACGTGTATGCCTTCGAAGCAAAAGTCATCCCAAGGCTCCGCTGCCAAACACCCATCGCTTTCGCTGATCGTGCCCTGCTACAATGAGGCAGGCCGGTTGACCAATCTTTTTACCGCGCTTCCGGCATTTATGCAGCAATGGCAAGGGGCGGTGGAAGTATTGATCGTGGATGATGGCAGCACCGATGACACGGTAGCACAAATTCAGGCCCATCCGGTTTTTCAGCAACACGATACCATTCGACTGGTAGAGGCCGGTCAAAATCTGGGTAAAGGGGGGGCTTTAGCCCTTGGGGTGGCGCAAGCCCAACACGACTTTATCCTCACGCTGGACACTGACATGAGCACCGACCCCAAGGAGCTGCTCAACTGGACCAAAGGCGGTAAACGGTTGGCCGATAACACCATTTACATCGCCTCCCGGGAGCACAGAGAAAGTGAAGTAGAAGCCCAATTATCACGCAGGATCGTAGGCAATATTTTTAACTTTTTGGTACGCACCCTCACCCCATTGCGCGCCAGAGATACGCAGTGTGGCTTTAAACTCTATCCGGCCGCATGGGCGAAAAAGTTGTTTGGTCAACTGAAGGTAAATGGATGGGCTCATGATGTGGAACTGCTCTATCGCGCGCAGCTAGAGGGGTTACCAATCAAAGAGATGCCTGTTCGCTGGCAGGAAGAAGCCGGCAGTAAGATCAATGTGGCCAAAGACGCTGTCCGCATGTTTTTGCAGATCCTGTTTATCAGCGGATTGCTGCGCTGGCAATTTTTTGTGCAGGAGCCTCTACAAGCCCTGGCTGGCAAGTACCGCCCGTCTCCATTGCGAGAGGAGAAAGGCCACCCCCTGTTTCGCACCTTATTTGCCGTAAGCATCCTGTTCTTGCTCTTTTTCATGCCATCCGTTTCGAGCGACTTTGGCATTACAGGTGATGAGCGAGTGCAGTATTACTATGGCGAGCATTTGCTCGATTACTTCGAAACCTTCGGTGCCGATGATACGGCACAAGATTGTTGCCCGGAGGCGAGAGAAGGCTTCCGCAACCTACACTACTACGGGGGCTTCTTCGACCTGGTAAGCGCTGCGGTACACCACCTTTTCAATTTTGACGATATCTGGACAACCCGCCACGCCATGAACAGCCTTTTTGGCTTCCTGGCGATCTTATTTGCGGGGCTGTTGGCGCGCCACTTTGGTGGTTATTCAGCGGCCTTTGTCACCGTGGTCATTCTGGCGCTCACGCCAAGATTCTTTGGCCACGCCATGAATAATCCGAAAGATATTCCCTTTGCGGCCACCTTTATCTTCTCCTTGTACTATCTCTTTCGGTCCATTGATCGATTTCCCCAGCCCGGTTTTCGCAACCTATTTTGGCTGGCTGTGGGGATAGCCATGACCATCGCCATCCGTATCGGTGGGTTGCTGCTGATCGGGTTTGTAGGGCTTTTTGCACTCGTGGAAATAGTTGGCCGAACGGAGTTGCGTAAAAGCTTCAACAAAGACCTGATGAAGTACATCAAGATGGGTGCAGCCGTGATAGTAGGTGGTTACTTAGGCGGCTTACTCCTGTGGCCCTATGCCCATCTCGATCCGATCGGCAACCCACTGGAAGCCCTGGGCAAAATGTCGCAGTTTGAGACCGGCATCCGGCTCTTGTTTCAGGGCGAGTATATGATGTCCACCGAAGTACCCTGGCATTACGAGTTGACCTATGCGAGCCTGACCTTTCCCCTGCTGCTGCTGATTGGGCTAGGCATCGGGCTGATCGCCCTGGCATTGAAATGGCTACCCCAACGGCAGTATGGGTTGCTGTGGTTTGCTGCCGTATTTCCCATCGCCTATGCCATCTACCAGGAGTCGCCTCTCTACGATGGCATGCGCCACTTTTTGTTTGTGATTCCCATAGCAGCTACCATTGCCGGCATCGCCTGGGCAGCACTGGCCCACCAACTACCGAAAAAATGGGGCGGACCGGTGGTGACTGGACTAGCCGTACTGCTGGCAATATTGCCTTTCCGCTGGATGGTGGCGCATCATCCGCATCATGTGGTGTACTTCAATGAGCTGCAAGGCGGCACCGGATCGGCTGTGGGACAATTTGAGACCGATTACTGGTACAATAGCCTGAAGGCTACGGTTGATGACCTGATCAAAGAAGATAACCTGGCCAATACTACCGATACCGTCACCATTGTATCCAATGCCTCGTTTGAAGTGCGCACTTACTTTGAACAGCGCGGTATTCCGGTACGCACCATCTACGCCAAATACCAGTCGGAAGACAACTGGCTCCCCGGCTCCGGCAATAAGAACCGAACGAACAGGCGATTCATGGAGTGGGATTATGCCATTTTTGTATCCCGGTTTATGGACTTGAAGGAGTTGCAAAACCACTGGCCTCCGCAAGGCACCTATCGCGTGGAGAAAGCTGATGGGGCAGCACTGAATATCGTTATGAAGCGTGAGACAGATACCGATATCAAGGGGTATCAGGCCTTTGAAGCACAAAACTGGAATGCCGCCATCCAGTATTTTGACCAATACCTGCAGCAACAGCCAGGCAGCGCACTGATGTGGTATTACCTGGGCATGGCATACAGCAATAGCGGCCAGCCGCAACGAGCCATTGAGGCCTACCGGCAATCGCTGCAAGTCCGTGAAGACCCAATCAATGAGCAACTGCCCATGGACCTGGCTACTGCCTACCTGCAAAATGGACAGGCACAGGATGCTATCAACTTTATCAACGGCCGATTGACACCACTGGAGGCCCAATATCGTGCACTGGAGCAGGAACTGCGCGGCCAACAGCAAATAGATTCCGGCACCTTCTACGAATACCTCGGCTACGTGCAACAACTGCGTGGCCTCTATGCGGTGCTTTACCAGGCCTACCAGCAAACGGGCAATCAACAAGGCATGCAACAAGCCGGACAGGCCGCTAACCGATACACGCAAATCTTGCAACAATACCAGCAATAATGGATCTGAAAGAGCTCGAAAGTGGGGTCGACCCGCATGTGCATTGGTACTATCAGGTGAAGAAAAAGCCTATGTTTGCCTACATCCGCCACCTGATCAAGGACAAGGGCGTGGATACCCTGATCGACCTGGGATCTGGATCTGGCTTTTTCAGTGATATCCTGTTTGAAGAGTTTAAAGGCGATCTGAAAAAGGTATGGCAAGTAGATATCGGCTACACCGATGCAGAAATGGCCGCTACAGCAGGACAACCCGTAGAGAAGTGCCATTATATTCCGAAATCTTTCGAGAACAGCGTAGTGATTATGATGGATGTGTTGGAGCACCTGGAAAGCGACCTGGATATGCTCAATAACATCAAGGAAAATGCGGCTGGCGACAACAACTATTACTACATCACGGTACCGGCCTTCATGTCACTGTGGTCACCACACGATGTATACCTGGGGCATTACCGCAGGTACAAAGTAAACACCTTGAATGCCGTATTGCAAAAGGCTCAATTTACCATTGAAAACACCTACTACATGTATGGATTGATCTTCCCATTGGTGCGCCTGGTGCGCATCCTTCGCAAAGGCAAGGAGGCTCAATCAGACATGAAACCGATGGGCACATTGGCCAACAGCCTTTTGAAATGGGCTAACTCTATCGAACTCCCGCTACGAAAATCCAATAAGCTGGCAGGTGTCACCTGTGTGGGTGAAGGTCGCATTTAGAGAGGAACACAAGGCCTTTTTTAACGCAGGTCTACGGTTGTTCCTGTTCCTGCTGAAGGGGCCGGTTGGCTTCAAAATCATATAAGGTAAGCAGACGCAGGTTGTAATAATTGATCCAGTAGTCGCGAATGGCGGAAATATTCTGTCTGCGGGCAATATCCTTTTCCTGAATAGCCAGATTAAGATCTGTGATATCCACCTTACCGGTGATGTATCGATATTTGGCCACCTCAAAGCGTTTCTGCGCCACCGTATCAGCCTTGGCGGCAATGCGCAATTGTTGTTGCTGTAGCTGATACTGCGACACTTGTAAGATCACTTCCTGCTCAAAGTTGATCAAGTCCTGCTGTACCGTATTCTCGATCAACTGCTGATTGCTTTTTGCAATTTCGACAGCCGCTTTTCCCCGGCCCCAGTCCAACACCGGCACCTGCACGCCCACCTGCACCCGTTGAAAATTTTGTGGGTCGGTGTACACATTGGCGAACTCATTGGCACTATTCGTCAAACCAATAGTGGCAAAAAGATCTGCCTGAAAGTTATTCTCCTTGATCGCACGATCCACATCTCGTTCCGCTTCGATCAGTTGTCGGTCATTCTGGATGGCCTGGCTACGGTTTTGCCGGGCCTGCTTGAGGGCCAGATCCAGATCGACCTTAAATTGTGGCACGCGCCTGGGCGACCGTAGCCTTACCCCTACTTCTTCGGGTAAGTTGAGAAACCGTTTGAGTCGAAATTCCGCCAACCGCACATTGAGCTGTGATTGAGCCAGGTCGCGCTCACTGTTCAGTGTGGTGAGTTCCATCTGCAGCAGATCATTCTCTCCAATCTTGCCCAGGTTGTATCGGCCACGGGTAATCTTCAGCAGCGTATCGTTATTGGCTACATTTTTTTCCGCTATAGCGAGGTTGATCTGGGCCAGGTAGAGGTCGAAGAACAAGTCAACCGCCTGAATAGAGGTTTGTTCCAGGTCTTCCAGCAGGCGTTGCTCAGCTTCTTCGTATAGCAACGGCTCAATTTCATTTTCCCAGCGAAAAGGGTTGTGGGCCAGCAAGGGTTGCTGCAAGCCTACCGTAACCGGGGTAGACAGATAAGAGGTTCCCCCCTGATTCAACAGGTCGATACGCTCCAGGTCACTGCGCACAAACACTTGTCCCCCTGTCCACTTCAGCCGCTGCGAAAGCGTCAGTCCTACTCTTGAGTTGGCCAGACTCCGCTCTACAAAAGCGTCCGATCCATCGGGGAGCGTAATGGGCTGAATGGATCGGTTCAGGTCGGGTATCGTGGCATCCAGGTTGAGGTTGGGACGGTAGTTGGCCTTAAACAAACGGTATTGCCAATAGCTGGTGTTAAAGCGATTCTGAGCCGACTGGGCCCGGATGGAGTTGCTCCGGGCCAGTTCTACCGCATTTTGCAAGGTGAGCTCCAACCGCACTGAGTCGGTTTGCCCTACAGCCGGTAGTGTACAAACAAGAAACAAACTGATCCACATCCACTGTCGCATTCCAATCGTTTTATTCATGGCGTAAGGATTCTATGGGGTCTTGCAGGGCGGCTTTACGCGCTGGCGTTAGCCCAAAAATGAGCCCTACCAAAAAGGAAATACCAAAGGAAATA
>CAJXXO010000091.1 GCA_913062655.1 uncultured Bacteroidota bacterium
CTAGCTAAAGTAAACTCACAAAGCTTTTCAGAAGATACAGGTCGATTATTGGAAAATGCCGTGTACCTGCACCTGCGAAGAACAGCCCATCAATTATTCTATTACAGAGAAAAAAAGGAGTGCGATTTCCTGGTCTTTGACGGTAAACAATGCAAAGAAATCATTCAGGTTGCCCAGCGCGTTTATAAGGATAATTTGTCCAGAGAAATTGGTGGACTACTGGAAGCTGCGCAACACCTTTCGATGCGCACAGGTAAGATTATTACCCTGGATCAGGAAGACAATTGGAAAGAAGGGGGCATCGAAATTGACATTATTCCTTTCCATAGGTGGGTGGAAGGATTGCCTCAATAAAAAAAGCCCACTACTCATCAGCAATGGGCCTTTCTCTATCTAATCATTGGACTTAGTCCATGATGTTCATATTGTCCAGTACATTCAGCACTTCTTTAACAGACTTAGCGCTATCATGTAGCAGAGCTTTTTCGTCTTCGTTGAGGTCCAATTCGATGATCTCTTCGATACCGTTTTTACCCAACTTCACAGGCACACCCAGGTACATGTCCTTCAGGCCATACTGACCATCCAACCAGGCACAGCAAGGGAAGATGCGCTGCTCGTCTTTCAGGATCGCTTCCACCATCTGTGCCGCAGCAGCACCGGGTGCATACCAAGCAGAGGTTCCCAGCAAGTTCACGATCTCTCCGCCACCTTTCTTGGTGCGCTCAACAATCTTGTTCAATGCTTCATCATCGATCAATTCAGTCACCGGAATACCGCTTACGGTAGTGTAGCGTGGCAGGGGCACCATGGTATCCCCGTGGCCACCCATCAACACGGCCTGAATGTCCTTTGGTGATACATTCAAGGCTTCAGCCAGGAAAGCGCGGTACCGGGCCGTATCGAGGATACCGGCCATACCAAATACACGGCTGCTGTCGATCTTAGCGGTCAGGTAAGCGGCATAGGTCATTACATCCAGTGGGTTGGATACCACAACAATGATGGTATCGGGCGAGTATTTGATCACCTGCTCAGTCACCGACTTCACGATACCGGCATTGGTGCTGATCAAGTCATCACGGCTCATGCCCGGCTTACGGGGCAAACCACTGGTGATCACCACTACGTCAGAATTTGCTGTCTTCGCATAGTCATTGGTTACCCCAATTGTCTTCGTGCTGTAATATTCTACCGGTGCGGTTTCCCAGATATCGAGGGCTTTACCTTCGGCATAGTTCTCTTTAATATCGAGGGCAACTACTTCTTTGATGAAGTCTTTTCGGGCGAGGGCGTCCACGCAAGTTGCTCCTACATTTCCTGCTCCGATTACGGATACTTTCATGATGGAAAGGCGTTTTTGATTAGCAAATGGAATTGAGAAACAAAATTAACCCATTTGCCGTTGGAACCCTTGAATTCGCAACGCAAATTTCCCTTCGTACCCAATTCGTTAGATTTGCACGCGGCAAAATCAAAGTTTCATGCGTTTATTCCTTACCGCAGCAGTATCTATGCTGCTCTCTTTTCCGCTGCTGGCACAACAGCCAGCTATAGAGGACTATTGTGCCACCGATCATTTGAGTGCGGAACAAGAGGCTTTTTTGCAAGATTTTCGTCAACATCCGGATCGATTTGCCGAAGGTGAGCGATCTACGCGGTATGTGCCTGTACAAGTGCACATTGTCGGGCAGGATAATGGCTCCGGCTACTACCCGGTGGAGGACGTGCTGCGCAATATGTGTGAAGTAAACGATTGGTACAAAGACGCCAACATCCACTTTTACATTAAGGATCCAATCAATTACATCGATAAGTCGGTCTATTTTAATCATAGTGGCGCTCAGGGTCGTTCAATGATGAATATCTACAATGTCCCCAATCGCCTGAACTGGTATATCGTAAATGATCCGGCTGGCACGTGTGGTTACTTTTCGCCATTTGGCGATGCAGTAGCCCTTCGCAAATCATGTCTAGGTCCCGGCAACACTACGCTGGCCCATGAATTTGGGCACTTCTTGAGTTTGCCTCACACCTTCAATGGTTGGGAAGGTGGCCGTCCGCCTACGCAATTCATAGAGCGGGCCGATGGCTCCAACTGCCAAACAGCAGGTGACGGATTTTGCGATACACCTGCCGACTACCTGGCCGACCGCTGGACCTGTCCATACAATGGCAACGTATTGATTGATCCGGTAGGCGATACAGTTATCCCGGATGGTACGCAAATCATGAGTTATTCGAATGACGCATGCCAAACGAGCTTCAGCAACTCGCAAAACAATGCTATGCGTGCTTTCATCGCCACTAATCGTTCCAATCTGGTGAATCAAGGCTCACCAGCCACTATACCGGCCACACAGTCCCCTAATTTGATTAGCCCCACGGACAATGCCGCAGCGATTCCTGCTAACCAGGTAACCTTAGAGTGGCAGTCACTGCCAAGTGCCAATTTGTATCATGTGGAGGTGTCCAGGATTTCAGCTTTTGCCCTGCACGAGTTTAATAATGTAACAACCAGTACTTCCATAACGGTACCCGATCTGTTGCCTGGCCGAACCTATTACTGGCGCGTAACGGCCATGAATACGGGCAATACTTGTACCCGGCTGTCAAGTGGTACGTTTTCCTTCGCCACTACCGAACCCACAGGTATCGGGCCTACCGAGGTGTTGAAGGGTGTGAAAGTATATCCGAATCCTGCACAGCAGGGCGCCCCCTTGCTGGTAGACCTTTCCACCTACCCACTATTGGATGGCGCCATGCAACTGTATAGCATGGATGGCCGATTGGTACATCAGGAGGTGATTGGGGGTAATTATTTGTCAATACCCACCGGAAAACTGGCACAGGGCGTCTATCAATTGCGTATCACCTCAGTTGAAGGACAATACACGCAGCGTGTTGTCATTCAATAACTAGCCGGATGGTATCCAGCGTAACCGAACCACTTGCCGGGTGGATGGTGTAATCTTAAACCGGTCGTCTATCCGGTAGGGGAGCACCCAGGCAATGCGTTCACCCGATTGCAATACCTGCACCTTTTCCTTATCCAGTTTGGATAGCTTCAAATCTGTCATCAGGTCGCTGAGCTTCTTTTTACCTACCTTATCACTATCTCGCTTGGTCATGCCCAGCGGGTAGCAATAGTCACCTGTAGCCCATGGACGAATCAGGAGGGGCCATTCCACTTTTTCTGCATCCAAGAGGGCAATATGGCGATCCTTGGGGATAGTTCGTCCCCACTGCCAGGGTTCCACTTTAAGCTGTAGGGTGCCCGTAGGTAAGGTCACCTGATCTTGCTTAGCCGATAGCCAAACGCGCGAAGCCTGCTGGCTATCACGATGGGCCAGAATGAGAAACCTGCGGTGCTTGACCAACTGGTATTGTTCGCTGTAGACAACCTGACCGGCTGTGTCTGTTGACAAGGCCAATATTTTCGTGAGCTGATCGGTATGGAAGCCTTTATCGGCCAGGAGGGCATAGAGCAGTTGCACCGGATGCGAATAGCTTAGCAGTCTGCGCAATGGAATATATATCTCTTTGCCCCGCTGGTCGAGCAGCTTTTTTCTGTAGTCCTCCAAACGTTGTTCGTAGAGGGCTTCCACGTGCCGCCACCGCTGTATGTTGTCCTGCATAGTGTTGATGACGGATGGATTAAGCTCGGCTAGCTTGGGCAGCACTTCGTGTCTGATAAAATTGCGCTGGTAAGCCATAGTAGCATTGGTGGCATCCTCTCTATAGCTAATCTGATGGGCTTTGGCATAGGCTCGAATCTCCTCTCGAGTGGCCCATAGCAGCGGCCGAATTCGCACACCGTTGCGGGGTAGGATACCGTGCAGCCCTTTTATGCCGGTACCTTTCACTATGTTGAGCAACAACGTCTCTACATTGTCATTCGCCTGGTGGGCAGTCGCTATAAGATGGTAGCCCTCAGCTTGCCGTAATTGTTCCAGCCAACTGTAGCGCAAGTCCCTGGCCCGCATTTGCAGGCTATCGCCCGCCAGTTGGTCGGTGTCGATGGGCAGTTCGGTAGAAAAAACAGGGACCTTTAATTGGTGAGCGAGTTGGGTTACAAAGGCTGCATCTGCATCAGAATCAGTGCCGCGTAGTTTGTAGTTGACATGTGCCAGGGCAAAGGGAAGGGATAGGGCTTTGAAGAGGTGAGCCAACACGGTACTGTCTATACCTCCACTGGCGGCCAGCAGCACCTTTTGGTGTGATTGACGCAAGCCCTCCTGCTCGATATAGTTGGCCAGGCGTTCTCTCATTCTTCCAGGTCATCTTCTACCAGCATCAATACGGTTTGCAATTCGCCCTTAGCGTGGTGGTCGCCCAATGCTGTGGCAATGGCGATGCCTTTTTGATAGGTGTCACGGGCAGCCTCTAGCTGATCCAGCTCCTCGTAGGCCTTGCCCAGGTGGTAATACGTACCCACGTGATACTCATCCAGCGCTACCGCCTTTTGATAGAGAGGCAGGGCATCCGACCAAGCCCCGGCACGGGCCAACTCAAGGCCCTTGGCATGCCATAAAAAAGGGTCTTCCGGACGCTTTTCAAGTAGCGCGTTCAACTGTTCCAGCCGCTTTGTGTTCATTTCAGTAGTTGTTGTAGAATAAGTATATTTGTGCACCTTGAAAATTCCACTGAAAAGCCCTCTAATTTATGAAAATACTGGTCTGTATAAGCAAAGTCCCTGACACCACCACAAAGATCCAGTTCACGAACGATAACAAGGAATTTGATACCAATAACGTACAATTCATCCTCAATCCTTACGATGAATGGTATGCACTGGTCCGCGCCCTGGAGATCAAAGAAGCCGGTACCGCTGAGCAAGTAACGGTTATCAACGTAGGGCCGGCAGAAAATGACCAGGTTATCCGTAAGGCACTGGCCATCGGAGCCGATGATGCTGTGCGGGTGAATATGGATCCCAAAGACACTTACGCTACTGCGGTTCAAATTGCGCAGTACGCCAAAGACAACGACTTTACCTTAATCATGACTGGCAAGGAGACCATCGATTACAACGGTTCTTCCCTGGGTGGTATGGTAGCCGAGCTGATGGATGCGCCATTTATTTCCTATGCTTCGCATTTGGAGATGGAGGGTGACACAGCGGTTGTGACCCGTGAGATCGAAGGAGGATCTGAGGTGATGGAAACCGGCCTGCCGCTCGTGGTAAGTGCACAAAAAGGAATGGCCGAAGCACGCATCCCGACCATGCGGGGTATCATGGGCGCTCGTACTAAGCCATTGAACGTGGTGGAGCCGGTAGCGGCATCGGACCTCACGGCTATTGCGCAGTACGAATTGCCACCCGAGAAAGGCGATGTGAAGCTGATTGATCCGGAGAATGTACAGGAGTTGATCGACCTATTGCATAACGAAGCAAAAGTGATATAAGCATGTCAGTACTCGTATTTGCGGAGAATATAGATGGACAATATAAAAAGGCTACTTACGAGGTAGTCAATTATGGCAAGAAGATAGCCGGGAAGATCGGTGGTGAGGTAGTTGTATACACTACCGGTGAAGCGGATCATGCCGCATTGGGTCAGTATGGTGCCGACAAGATTTTGGTGGATGGAGACAGTCGCCTGTCCGTATTGGACGGTGGTGCTTATGCTAAGGCGATCGCCAAAGCAGCCGAGCAAAGTGGAGCTACCGTAGTTGTCTTTTCCCATTCCTCTACCGGCAAATCATTGGCCAGCCGGGTAGCGGCTCGTATGGAGGCCGGGTTGGTGCCGGGTGCCGTGGATGTGCCCAATACCGACAATGGTTTCACCGTAAAAAAGAGCGTTTTCTCAGGCAAGGCCTTTGCTCACTACGCAGTACAATCTGACAAGAAAGTCATTTCCCTGACACCCAATACCTTTGCCCCGCAAGACATGAGCGGTGCCGGTGCCGTAGAATCATTTGATAATGGCCTCTCAGATGCTGACTTCAAGGTGAAAGTGCGTGAGCGCAAAAAGCCCGAAGGCGGTGTGCCGCTCGAAGAAGCCGAATTGGTTGTGTCTGGTGGACGTGGGTTGAAAGGGCCTGAAAACTGGAGCGTTGTAGAGAACCTGGCAGAGGTGATGGGCGCTAGCACCGCCTGTAGCCGTCCGGTAGCCGATTCCAACTGGCGACCTCACCACGAACATGTGGGGCAGACTGGTGGAACGATACGACCGAATCTCTATATTGCCATTGGTATCAGTGGGGCCATACAACACCTGGCCGGTGTGAATCAGAGTAAGACGATTGTGGTTATTAATAAAGACCCCGAAGCGCCCTTCTTTAAAGCTGCGGATTATGGCATCGTAGGTGATGCTTTTGAAGTAGTGCCGAAGTTAACCGAGGCGATGAAAGCTTTCAAGGCGGCCAATAACTAAATGCTGCCCCAAAAAGACGCGTAGGGTATGGAAAAGATCGAACTGGAGATCATTGCATTATCACACAGTATTACACAATCGCACTCCTATGCGGTGGTTTTGGGGGAAAAGTATGGCGCCAAGCGTAGGCTACCCATCGTGATTGGGGGCTTTGAGGCGCAGGCCATTGCGATAGCTATTGAAAACATCGAACCCACCCGCCCGCTTACCCACGACCTGATGAAAAACATGCTCAGCATCTTTGAGGTCGCATTAAAGCAGGTGGTGATCAATGACCTGAAAAACGGGGTGTTCTATTCCCAACTGATTTGCGAACACAACGGACAGACCTTTGAAATAGACTCCCGCACGAGTGATGCCATAGCATTGGCTACTCGATTTGATACGCCTATTTTTACCTACGAACCAATTTTGGAGTCGGCCGGCATTCAATTGGACGAAGAAGAACTGCAGCGCGAAGGGGAGCCAGGCGAAGAAGAGCCGGAAATGGCCACTTCTGAAACCACCGAAAGTGCGGCAACCACTGATATGTCGGAGAAAAGTGTGGACGACCTGAAACTGCTGTTGGAAGAGGCGATCGATCAGGAGGATTATGAACGAGCTGCCAAAATAAGGGATGAGATCAACAAACGGTCCGGCAACTAACCCAAAGCCTATCCTTGAAAAGCCTAACCCAAATCCTACTCGCATGCGGCAGCCTATGGCTGTGGTTGGGCGGCACACTGCAAGCACAAACCTCACCAGACCAAGATAAGCTGATTCGGCAGTGGCAACTGCAAACAGTGGATGGCGACCCGGTAGATACCAGCGACACGCAGCAGTTGACCATTTTCGATGAGAATGGAGATAACCAATTTGTCTTCGATGCGAACGAGGAGGCTTTTACTGGCCGCTGGCAATTGTCGGATGATACATTGAAGGTCTCTTTACCGCTGGCTACCACCTTTTCCGCTATTGATTCAGTGGCTTACGCAGTGGATGAAGAGGGCAAGCCTTCCATCCTGTTTTTTCATAACGACAAACTAATTACGCGTCTGACCCAACAGGGTATTCAGTCACGACAAGTGACCCGCCTTTTCCAGGTCAATGCATTGTCGAAAAGCCGTCTCGTCCTCACCGAACTGGCCAATGGCACTGCCTATGCTTTCTCGTATGAAAGCCGCATAACCACTTCCGGTATCACCTTTACAGATGTATGGCGCGGCCTCCTCGGTATGGTGGTGCTGCTACTACTGCTCGTGGCGTTCAGCGCCAAACGGAGCGCTATAGACTGGCAACTGGTCGCTACCGGCATTGGCATTCAATTGGTGTTTGCCTTTCTGGTCCTCAAAGTAGATGTGGTACGACTCTTTTTCGACTATATCTCCGGCTTCTTTGTGCTCGTGTTGAGCTTCACCTACGAAGGCTCGCTGTTCCTCTTTGGCGATTTGATGGACGTGAATACCTACGGTTACATCTTCGCCTTTCAGGTGCTGCCGACCATAGTTTTCTTTTCTGCCCTCACCTCTATCTTGTACTACCTTGGCATTTTGCAAAAGATTGTCTTTGCCTTTGCATGGATTATGAACCGCCTCATGCACATGAGCGGGGCCGAGAGCCTGGCAGCCGCGGCCAACATTTTCATTGGGCAGACGGAAGCTCCCTTGGTGGTAAAGCCCTATTTGGAGAAGATGACCAAGTCTGAACTGCTGTGCCTGATGGTGGGTGGAATGGCTACAATTGCCGGAGGCGTATTTGCGGCTTACATTGGCTTTTTGGGGGGCAATGATCCGGAACAAATGCAGTTCTTTGCCACTCACTTATTGACCGCCTCCATCATGTCTGCTCCGGCAGCTATTGTGGCCGCCAAGATCCTGTATCCGGAAGAGAACCGGGATGCCATCGACCGGACCATTCGCGTACCAAAGGACAAGATCGGGTCCAATTTGCTGGATGCGATCTCCAATGGTACCACCGATGGCTTGAAGTTAGCTATCAATGTGGGCGTAATGCTACTCACCTTCACCGCTCTGATCTATATGCTCAACTACATGTTGCTGGGCATTGGTGATTGGTTCAACCTCAACAGTGTCATTGCCGAAGCTACCAACGGTCGCTTTGAGGGCTTGTCGATGGAGTATGTGCTGGGCTTATTATTGTATCCCATTTCCTGGGTGCTGGGTACACCCGCGGAAGATGCCATGCTGGTAGGGCAACTGCTGGGTAAGAAGACCATTGTAAATGAGTTTGTCGCCTACCAGAGCATGCAGGAGGTGAAGGAAGCGGGTGCGTTCCTCCACCAAAAATCAGTCATCATTGCCACCTATGCACTATGTGGCTTTGCCAATTTTGCTTCCATCGGAATCCAGATCGGTGGTATTGGTGCCATTGCACCCAGTCAACGCCAGACCTTAGCGAAGTTTGGGGTGCGCGCCCTCATTGGCGGCACCGCTGCGGCTTTTTTAACGGCAGTTATTGCGGGTACGATTGTGTAGTTCGTATAGCGTTCCGTGTTTCGCGTTCCGGGTTCAATGTTCTGGGTTCAGGGTTCTGAGTTCAATGTTCTGGGTTCTGGGTTTCACGCCACGAGCGCTACGCTATAAATAATAATTTAAAAAAACGTCACTGCGAGGAGAGCCAATGGCGATAGCTATTGGATGGACGAAGCAGTCTCGTGATAGGAAGTAGTTA
>CAJXXO010000092.1 GCA_913062655.1 uncultured Bacteroidota bacterium
GTACCTAATTGGGTGACCCTGCTCCGGATGTGATTTACGGCTTTACCTTCAATGCCAGTTGGCGCCAGTTTGATATCTCTATATTCGGACAGGGTATGGCCGGTAATCAAGTATTCAACGCTACCAGAAGATTCGATTTGCAAATGTCTAACCTGACCGGTGATGCCCTGGGGCGCTGGACGGGCGAGGGTACCTCAAATACCTATCCTCGGTTGATTATGAACGACCCCAACCAAAACTTCAGCCGTTCTTCCGACTTCTATGTTGAGGATGCTTCCTTTTTCCGGCTCAGAACATTGCAGTTGGGCTATAGATTGCCTGCGGAGCTGGCCAGCAAACTGTTTATGTCCAACGCACGCTTCTATGTGAGTGCTAACAACTTATTCACCATTACCAACTATAGCGGGTTCGATCCGGAAATTGGTGGCGGAAGCTTTGGCGTGGATAGAGGTATTTACCCACAGCCGAGATCATTCATGGTTGGCCTTAATGTGACCTTCAAATAAGAAAAAAGAATAAGCATGAAAAAGCTTACATCAATATTTGCCATCGCGGTCCTGCTCGGACTGGCAGCCTGCTCGGAAGCCTGGCTTGAAATCGAGCCCAGAGGCACAGAGTTGGAGACAAACTTTTACCAGAATGAAGAACAGGTGTTTCAAGGACTGGTAGCCATATACGATGTATTGCAATGGGGCGGTTCGAATGGTGACTGGACCATGAAGACCGGTCTGCTCAACACCGCATCAGATGATTGCTATGCCGGTGGTTCAGACGCTTCCGACCAGCCCTCATGGGTAGCATGGGACCAATTCAACCTGGACCCTTTCCTCGGCCCGCAACAAGGACTGTGGATCAAGAATTATTCGGGCATATACCGAGCCAACCTATTGTTGGAAAAGATTGATCAAACAGAAGGCATTGATGAGGCCTTCCTCAATCGTGTATCTGCAGAGGCTAAGTTTTTACGCGCTTACTTCTACTTTGACCTGATTCGCTTTTTCCGAAATGTGCCGCTGATTACGGGACCGTTAGGCGCGGATGATCTATACACACAAGAACAAGCCAATCCGGAGGATGTATATGCTTTTGTCGTTCAGGATCTGGAAGATGCCATAGGTACCTTTGAATTGCCCGACCAGGTGGGTGCTGCTGAGGCAGGACGTGTAACCACCGGTGCCGCCAAAGCATTGTTGGGTAAGGTCTTGTTGTACCGGGGTGACAATGCCTCCTTAAGTGAAGCAGCCACATTATTTCAGGAAGTGATCAATAGTGGGTTCTATGACCTGGAACCCAACTTCGGTGATATTTTCACTAAGGACAAGGAGTTTGGTATAGAGTCGGTATTTGAAATTTCCTATTCAGCCGAGCAGCGTGGTGGCTGGGAGAACTTCGTAAACGGCACGGAAGGCAATTACAATGTGCAGTTTTTTGGTATCCGCGATTACGTGGGTCCCGACTTTTCACCGGGCTGGGGCTTTTGCCCGGTTACGGAAGACCTGGAGGCTTTCATGCAAGGGGATCCTCGCTATGAACATACCATCATTGATGTGGACGCCATTCCTGGTGCATCCTACTCAGAAGGGTACCAACATACCGGGTTTTTTATCAGAAAATATGCACCAATTGAAGCTGAAAAAGCCCCTGATGGCGAACCGGCCTTGAATTGGTCCAATAATATTCGTGAGATACGATTCGCGGATGTACTGCTGATGGCTGCTGAGGCCTTGGTGCGGTCTGGAGGTGATCAAACCCTGGCTCAAGACTACCTTAATCGCGTGCGTGATCGGGTTGGCCTTGGTCCGGTGACTGCAACCGGGCAAGCCTTGTTGGATGCCATCTACACTGAGCGCAGAATGGAGTTGGCTACGGAAGGACATCGTTTCTTTGACCTGGTACGCACTGGGCGTGCACAACAGGTGTTGGCTGACGAGGGTTTTGTAGCCGGTAAACATGAGGTGTTACCGATACCACAGACTGAAATTGACATAACAAACGGTACGCTAGAACAAAACCCCAACTATTAATGCAATGAAACCAGTAGATATGAAAAGATGGAATATAATCGGATTAGTGGGGGCTATTATCTTCGGATTGGTCCAATGTAATCCCTATCAGGAGTCAAAGATTGAGCTGGGTGAACCTGCTCCTGCCGACTTTACTATCGAGACCGATACGGGCATGAATAGTTTCATTTTAACGGCACAGAGCGATGAAGCCTTTTTGTTTGAGTGGGACCTGGGCAATGGTACCACTGCTAAAGGGAAAGAAGTACGTGTTTTCTATCAGTTGAAAGGCAACTATCAGATCATTTTAACTGCATTTAGCCAGGGAGGGCACTCCACCGCTTCTCAAGTGATCACTGTTGCCCAGGATGCACCGCTACCATGTACTGGTATTATTGAGGCACTTACGAACTGCTCCTCCAAAAGTTGGGTCCTCGACCCTGCTGGTGGTGCCTTAATCGTAGGACCAAGCGACCGTTCTACCATTTGGTGGCAAGCCGATCCGCAAACCACCATAGACCGACCTTGCTCTTTCGATGATGAGTACATTTTTTATGAAGATGGAACCTTCGAGTACAAGACCAATGGCGACAAGTGGGTAGATGAAGAGGGGGGAGCCCCTTGGCCTAGCGACATTGGACTGCCAATTGGCTGTGCTGATGATAGCCAATGGCCGGCAAAATATGCTGATTGGTTGAGTGGTACTTTTTCTTATACCGTTTCTGAGTCAGCCAATGATACTACCCTCACGCTAAATGGCACTGGAGCACACCTGGCGCTCTACAAAGCCGGGAACCCGGGTACGGTGAGTACGCCACAGTCGGCTATAACGTATACGGTTGTGGAAGCCTCCGATACTGCACTTAGTGTTGATATCGAAATGCCTGACATAGGAGGGTACTGGCAGTTTAACTTCGTACCTAAATAAATTACTTCACCTAATACTACATTATTATGATCAGATCTTTTTGGCATGTACCGCTCGTGTGGGCACTCGCTGTTGTGATGATTTCCTGCAGTTGCAAGAAACAACCGGCACCTGATGAGCCAGATTTGCCTCGCTTGAAGGTTACCGGTATCACGGTTTATGAAGGAGACGCTAATACAGATCATGCCGTCACCATAGAGCTTGATCGGGAAGCATCTGCAGCAGTAACGGTTAATTATCGCTTTGTAGATGAGTCTGCATTGTTTGGTGAAGACTTTACTTCCGCCAGTACCACTGTTACACTGCAACCCGGAGAGATGGAAAAGGGAATTCCATTTACCATTATTGGCGATACCTTGCGGGAACCAGATGAAACCTTTCAAGTAACGATTGATAAGGTTTCCGGTGCAGAAATGGTGAATACATCAGCATCGGTGACCATAAAAAATGATGACGATGCCGTCATTGTACCCACAGATGGCTATAGCACACCCACCTCATACGCTGGCTACAAATTGGTATGGCAAGATGAGTTCAGTGGATCAACCATTTCCAACGATTGGACTTTTGAAATAGGTGATCACGGTTGGGGTAATAATGAATGGCAGTATTATACCAATGGCAACAATGCCTGGTTAGACAATGGCAACTTAATCATAGAAGCACGTGAGGAGCAGTTTCAAGGCGCTGACTATACCTCATCCAGGATGATTACCATGAATAATCAATCATTTCAGTATGGCCGTGTGGATATTCGTGCTGTATTGCCAGAAGGCCAGGGCATTTGGCCTGCACTATGGATGCTGGGCGACAACTTCCAAACCATTGGCTGGCCGGCTTGTGGGGAAATTGACATCATGGAAGTGGTAGGTCATGAGCCTTCCACGGTGCATGGTACTGTTCACTGGGATAATAATGGACATGTTGAATATGGTAATTCGTACACCCTCACCAATGGAAAGAAATTTAGTGACGAATACCATGTTTTCAGTATCATTTGGGACGATACCTCTATCAAATGGTTTGTTAATGATATTCAATACAGCGAAGTTTCCATAACTCCGGCTCACATGAGCGAATTTCATGCTCCCTTCTTCTTTATTTTCAATATTGCGGTGGGTGGAAATTGGCCGGGTTATCCGGATGGAACTACCCTTTTCCCTCAGCGCATGATTGTAGACTACATCCGTGTGTTTGAGAAACTGTAAAAGTATTCTTCATATTGGATTGGTGTAAAGCCTCAGTTGGAAGCCTGGGGCTTTACATTTTTATATGGCCTGAATAAACTCCACCAAATTTTCATGGCTTTCAAGGCCCAGCTTTTTGCGCAGGCGATAACGACTGATCTCCACACCCCGTACCGATATGTTGGTCAGTGTGGCGATTTCCTTGCTGGTCAGGTTGAGCTTAAGATAGGTGCACAGTTTGATGTCATTAGGGGTAAGTGAGGGGTATTCCTCCTTTAGCCGCTGTGTGAAGTTGACGTGCACCTTGTCAAACTGATGTTCGAAATTCTTCCAGGTTTCGTCAAAATTGACATCGGCTTCAATCGATCGTATCATGCTCTTTATCTGTTTCTTAGCATTCGGGTCTGCTACGATCTTATTGACCTCCGTGAGGTTCTCTTTGATCTTGGTCAGCATTTCACCTTTCTGCACCAAATGCATAGTAGCACTGGCCAGCTCTTTGGCCTGGTGGTTGAGATCCGCTTGCATTTTCTCTGTCTGCAGCTTGTCTATCTTTTCCTGTGTTTCGGCAAATTTCGACTGAAACTGCTGCTCTTTGGCGCGTATTTCCTTCACCTTCTTATATTCCAGTTTTCGCTTCTCTGAGCGAAAGCGAATAGAGGGAATAAAGGCTATGCCCAATAACAGAAGACCAACCAAAATGAGAAAACCAACGATAGCAGGAGTCGTTTGGTACCAGGGTTGTGTAATATGAATTGTAAGCACAATGGGCTCGCTTATCTGATTCATCACCCGGCTCCGCACTTCAAGCCTGTACCGGTCGGGCTGCAGGTAGTTGTAAGACAGGTCATTTTCGGTAGACCACTGCGACCACTCATCCTCAGCACCAACGAGTCTGTGCTGATACTCTACAATACCCGATAGGGCTGGATTGTCAGTAGCAAAATGCACCGTGATATTGAAATAACTGGCTGGCAGTTCGATGGACCTGTTGGGGTAACCAAAACCAAGTTGAATCAGTGTGTCACTTCTGCCATGGGCGGTAAGCCGGCTAAATGATAGCCTTGGCGTCATTTCGTCAAGGGCTGCCAGTCGTTGCCTGTCTACCACAATAAAGCCCTCTTCAACAGGTAGTACCAGCATATGCGCACCCGCATACAGAAATTCAAAACCTCTGGTCAATGAGCGGGGTAAAGCAGGTAACAGATGCTTGGTAATTGTTTTATTCAAGCTCGTTTCTTCTATTTCCAAGAAACCCACTTGCCCATTATTCACAAACCAAATGTTGCCCCGCGCACCTTCCCGAATGAATTGGATGGATGCTGAGGAGTCAAAATAGCTGGCAAAATCAGGATGAATGACAAAGGTGTCGGAGGCGGAACGATATTGATAAATGCCTTGCTCACCCGTGAATACCGTTTCATTGACCAATGGAAAAGTGAATAGATTCATCGCCTGGCCCTGTCCATTATCGCTCCGGTAAACAGCTTGTTCAGTCAGGTTTAGCGCATCATCAATCTCTAAGCGAAACAGTCCCTTGTATGGGTGGGCTACCCATATCCTGCCCGGTTCAATGGATATATACCTTGCCGACTCCTTAAATCCTTGTAATTGTTTTTTGTATTGCAGGCCGCCAGGTCCTTTTTGGTACAGGTTTATCCCTTCGTATGTGCCTTCAACAACCCAGTCTGTACCGGGAATTTCTCTTAAAAGCCAGCTACCAGAGGTAGGTGAAATAGGTATCAGTGCATTGTTGACCCACTGGAAAAGCCCTTTGTGATGGCTAATATACAGTTGGTCATCAATAGCTTGAATATGCCACACCTGGCCACTGGAACCCTCTATAAAAGTAGGCTTGTGCGATTGCTCCGTATTGACCTCAAATAATCCATTATTGGTACCGAGCCACCAACTTCCTTCGTATTCCAATGCGGCATAGCCGGTGCCACGAAGGGTGCCATCCGGGTATGATATGTGAAATGGACTGCTGGTCGGGATGAAATCTATGCCTCGATCCAAACCGGCCCACACATTGGAATAGGCATCTATGGCCAGGGATAATACGGTGTTGTTTTGCAGCCCGTTTTGCGTATTGAATTGATTAACAATCTCTCCTGACTTGTTGAGTACATAAATACCATTTTGCGTAGTACCCAGGTACCAATGCTGGTTAGTAAACGTGGCGGTGTAAATGTTGACCTGCTGGTCTGGGTCCCATTGGTCAAAATAGGACTGCAAGCGCTCACCATCATACAGGAAAAACCCTTGGTAAAGCGTAGAGATGATGATGGAATCTGTAGATTTTGGATAAATGTAACTGGGGGTTATCTGTACTTGTGACTTCAAGTTGGTCACCAACGATGCCGCATGGTTTTCCCATTGAAAGAGCGATTGCTCATCGGTGTACCAAAACAAGCGATTATTGAAAGAACTGGCTTTGATAATAATAGGGTCAACGGTAATGATCTTATGCACCCTGTTGTTCTTATAGGCAATCAGGTGATGGTCTGATTGAAATACCAGAGACGAGTCAACCCAATGAATTGACCATACATCCGCTATGCGCTGCAACACCTCTTCTGACAAACTATCCGACAGGGAGGTGTAGGCCAACTGGCCGTCTGATTGTAGCTTAAAAAATCCAAATTCATTTTGTCCGCCTACATAAATGTGTTTGCCCTGAACCATCACACTCCTTACAATGGTCCTATTGGGCAATGGGTAATGGGTAAAATGATCACCATCATACACAAGTAACCCATCATTATTGCCAAAGAAGGTGTAGCCGTCTGCAAGTGCAATATCCCACGTCTGTGTACCGCCCCTGTACTGGTCTTGTTCATAGTTGATGATGTAAGGGGTGCCCAATGTACCATCGACAGTAGCATGAAGTGTATTAACAATTGGTGCTGAGAATAGAGCTAGAAATAGAGCTATTATGTTGAGGTTTAGCATTGCAGTTTTCGTAGTGATGAAGTATTCCTGATGGTTGAGTAAATGTAATAAAGTTGTCTAACAGTTGAATATAGCGGCTTTTAGTCTGTATGAGAAGAGCGATGATGTAGTCTTGTTGAGGTTTATTTTATGTTGATGTAGTGGAGTTAGGGGTCGTTTATTGGGAGGGCAGCCGGAAAAGGTGAATTTCATCATGCTTTACGGTCATGGTGATAAAGGAATCATATTGGATAAGCTTATTGAGGGGCTTCGCAGTGCTATCATGGTTTATGGGGTCCACCTTCCTACAGGCGCAACAGCCCGTTGATTTGCAGGCGTTACTCGGCAAGATGACGCTGGATGAAAAGGTGGGGCAGCTCACACAGATCAATGCGCATGATTCCCTACCGGTATGGATAGAAAAAGGACAAGTAGGCTCCATTCTCAATGAGGTTGATCCGTCCACGATAGCCACCTACCAGCGCATAGCACGGGAAGAAAGCCGGTTGGGTATTCCTTTATTGGTCGCTCGTGATGTGATACATGGGTTTCGCACTATCTTTCCAGTGCCGCTGGGACAAGCCGCCACATGGAATCCGGAGCTTGTAGAAGAAGCTGCTGCACTGGCGGCAATGGAGGCTGCATCGCAAGGCATCAATTGGACTTTCTCGCCTATGCTGGATGTTACTCGTGATCCGCGTTGGGGGAGGGTAGTCGAGTCGTTTGGTGAAGATGCCTATCTCAACAGTTTGTTGGGGGCAGCCATGGTGCGTGGCTACCAGGGAGGTGATTTATCCAGCCCCTCGACCATTGCTGCCTGTGCCAAGCACTACCTGGCCTATGGGTGGGCAGAAGGTGGACGTGATTACAACACCGCCAATGTGGGTGAGCCGACCATACATCAGCACATTTTACCTCCATTTCGAGGGGCTATTGCTGCGGGTGTGGCAACGGTGATGACCGCTTTTCAGGACATCAATGGTATCCCTGCAACAGGGCATGCCTACTGGGTAGGCGACTACTTGCGCAAGACCTTGGCATTTGATGGATTGGTGGTAAGTGATTGGGTAAGTATCGCCCAACTGGTGACGCATGGATATGCCCAGGATGAGCGGCAGGCTGCACAGCAAGCAATTGCCGCTACCGTAGATATGGATATGCAGAGCCGCCTGTACCTCGAAGTATTGCCTCAGTTGGTGCAAGCGGGCGAGGTGCCAATGGCGGTGATTGACAGCGCTGTCATGCGAGTACTTCGATTGAAGCAACAACTTGGACTCTTCGCAGAACCTAACACAGATTACGATTACCCCGACCTATTGGCCGACAAGTCTATGCAGGTGGCTCGACAAATGGCCGCTGAGAGCATCGTGTTGCTGAAAAATGAAGCGGATATGTTACCCCTTTCCAGGGACTTGTCGGTTGCTGTAATTGGACCACTGGCAGACGCCCCTCATGAGCAGTTGGGCACCTGGGTATTTGACGGCCGGAGTGAGGACGCGGTTTCTCCTCTGCAGGCCATAGCAGAATATGTGCCATCAGCTAGCTTGCATTACGCATCAGGGCTAACTTATAGCCGCGATACCAGCCATAAGGGCTTCGAAGCGGCAATAGATGCAGCCCTGCAATCGGATGTAGTACTGCTTTTCCTGGGGGAAGAGAGTATTATCACAGGAGAATCGCACAGTCGTGCCGATATACGTTTGCCGGGGGCACAGGAGGCATTGGTGCAAGCACTCACACATACCGGCAAGCCGGTGGTAG